>CAZFVG010000051.1:0-6220 GCA_964522135.1 uncultured Methanosarcinales archaeon
ATATTATAACATTGATCTATCAATGATTATAAGGAAGGCCAATATACCGGACACCGAATCTATAATAAGGCTAATGGTAGAATCTGATAATTACATATCAGAATTAATCCCGAAAAAACACCGAGTATTTAGTAAAAGAGTGCGTAATACCTCAATGTTAGATAAATATATCAAAGGCATAATCAAGAATAGTAAGTCTATATTTGTAGTCTCAGAGGAAAATGGAATTATCATAGGATGTGGATCTGCCGCTATAATGACTTCGACAAATTTATTCTATAAAAGCATAAAAGTCGGGATGCTTGCAAACGCGTATGTAATAAAAGAGATGCGCGGAAAAGGCATAGGAAAGAAGATATTGAAATACAGGCAGGATTGGCTGAAAAAGAAGGGATGCAAATATGCAAGGATGCTTGTTATGGATGATAATAGACTCATGAAAAACAGGTGCACCAAAGAAGGATATTGGACTATGTCGCATAATTACATAAAAAAGATATGAATTGTTCTAAACCACTACCTCTTCTCATTCCATTCGAAGCTGTTTTATCATACGAAATCTTTATAAATCCTCTAAAATTCCTTATATTGTTCGACAAGTTCGATCAAATTCCCGATAGGCATTCAGCCAATGATTCTAAAGTCTTTGGCGGCTGTCTGTGTACTACCTTTGGTAGGAGGGCACGATGAATAAGAAAGATGCATTAGATGTAATACAGAATCTGCGGAAGAATAAGAAAGAGAAAAAGTTTGTCCAGATGGTAGACTTAGTCGTAAACCTTCAGGATCTCGATTTCAAAAAGCCAGAGCACCAGCTTGATTTCTTCATAACATTGCCGCATAATGTTGGTAAAAAGAGAAAGATAGCGGCGCTCGTGGATGTAGATATGTCCGACGAAGCGAAGGCGGCATGCGACTTCGTAATCCCACAATACCAGTTCGAAGAGTATTCTAAAGACAAGAAGAAAATAAAGAAGCTCGCAAAAGATTACGACTATTTCATAGCACAATCAACACTCATGGCAAAGATTGCAGCGACATTCGGTAGGATCCTTGGACCAAAAAACAAGATGCCTAATCCAAAAGCTGGTTGCGTTGTCCTTCCAAAGACAAACCTCAAGCCATTATACGACAAGTTGCAGAAGACGACAAGAATTCTTGCAAGAAATAAGCCGATAGTTCAGGTCAGCGTAGGAAGAGAGGATATGACAGACGAGCAACTTGCAGACAACCTATTCAATATATACGATCAACTTATACATCACCTGCCTAAAGAGAGAAACAACATAAAAAGCGTACTCATAAAGACGACAATGGGCCCGGCGATAAAGGTGGAGATATAAAATGACAGACTCCACAAAGAAAATAGGAAAATCGAAGAGAGAGGCGCACGTCTCAGAATCAAAGAAGAAGTCAGTCCAGGAAATAAAGGCTATACTTGATTCATATCCAGTAATAGGAATAATCAATCTAGAGAACCTTCCAACAAAGCAGCTTCAGAAGATGAAGATGAAACTTAGGAAGGACCTTGAAATAAAAGTCGCAAAGAAGAGCGTCATAGAGCATGCAATAGCACTTTCTACGAAAAAGGATATATCAAAGCTCAAGGATTACTTGAAGGGAAGTCCAGCACTGCTCTTGACTAAAGAGAATCCATTCAGAATATTCAAGATATTAAAACAGAACAAGAGTTCAGCCGCAATCAAGCCAGGGCAGATAACTCCAAAAGACTTGATGATACCTGCAGGGCCAACGCCATTTGCTCCAGGACCAATAATCGGAGAACTTGGAATGCTCAAGATAAAAGCAGGAATCGAAGGCGGAAAAGTAGTCATAAAGCAGGATGCTCACGTCGCAAAGAAGGGCGACGTAGTAAACGACAAATTATCATCATTATTGCAGAGACTTGGCGTAGAGCCCATGGAGATTGGCCTCAACCTTGTCGCAGTATACGAAAATGGAGAGGTCATCGAGGCTGACGTACTTGATATAGACGAAGGTATCTTCAAGGAAAAGATAATGACAGCCGTCAGGGAAGCATTGAGTCTTGCCATAGACATAGCTTATCCATCAAAGGACACAATCACACTGCTCATACAGAAATCATTCAGAGAATCAAAGGTGATAGCTATCGATAGGGACATACTAGCAGATGCAGTAGTCGAGCAGATTCTCGCCAAGGCAAACGCCCAGGCAGAAGCAGTCTCAAGCATAGTAAACAAATAAGTTATTGGAAAGGATAAATTTCCAATAATAAAAAGTCAAAAGAAAAATAATATTTTTCGGAGGTACAAAATGGAATACGTATATGCCGCAATGCTTTTGCACAAAGCAGGACATAAAGTTGACGAACAGAGCGTCAAGAAGGTACTAGAGGCAGCAGGAGTAAAGGTAGATGAAGGACGCGTCAAAGCGTTAGTTGCAGCACTAGAGGGTGTCAACATAGACGAAGCAATAAAGAATGCAGCAGTCATGGCAGCACCAGTCGCAGCAGCTCCAACAGCAGGACACGAAGCAAAGGCCGAGCATAAGAAGGAAGACAAGAAAGAAGAGAAACAGGCCGAAGAGCAGTCAGCAGCAGGATTAAGCGCCTTATTTGGATAAGCCACATCCAAAAATTTTTATTTTTTAAAATTTTTTCATAGGTGAACAACCAAAAATGTTGAGTGATACTGAAATAAGTCAACTTTTGGCGGAACTTAACAAGGTTAAGTCAGAAGTTAGGGAATTGAAGGGTAATATCAATAATCTTGATAGGAAAAAAGAAGAAGCCTTTAGAGAGAAGAGGAAAATTAGTTCTAACATATTCTCCAGAATAAAGGTAGCTAAAGATTCTAAGGACAAGAGAAATACTCTCACTGAAGCCGTCAGGAATACCAAACACTCAAAAGAAGAACTCGAGCAGAAACTTAAGACGTTAGAGGCAGATATAACAAAGCTCAAGGAAGAAAAGAGGAAGGTATTCGAGAAAAGCGGTGTGGAAAACCCAGAGATGCTCAGAAAGAACATAAAGAAACTGGAATTCAAGATAGAAACAGAAGGATTGACTTTCGAGAAAGAAAAGGAAGTTATGAAGATTCTGTCCAAGATGAGAAAGCAGCTTGAGACCATAAAGGGCGCGTCATTGGTCGACAAACAGCTCGACGATAAATTCAGAGAGTTAAGAGACATAAGGACAATGACAGACATGACAAAAAAGATCGTCCAGGTGTCAGCCAAGGAATCACAGAAACATCACGTTGACCTTATAGAATCATCAAAAGAGATAGAAGAGCTCAAAAAGAAGGAAGATGAGTTTGAAGCCATTGCATTGAAATTCAAGGAAGAACTGCAATCGCTCATCTCAGAACTCGACAAGAAACTCGCAGAGATGGACGCTGTAAAGAAAAAATTAGAAGAGAACAACGTAAAGCTGAAAGAAGACGTCGAGAAGAGCAACTACGAGATACTAAAGCAGAAGGATCAGGAAGTCCAAGAAAAGATAAAAACAGGAAAGAAATTAACAACAGAAGACTTATTAATTCTACAGAGAACAATGAGAAACTGATTTAACCTTAACTAAATTTATAAATTCTCGAGTCTTAACGAATGCTATGACATTACACTTTATAGGCATCGGCCTATGCAATGAGAAAGATATAACGGTAAGAGGGCTTGAGACCGTGAGGAAATGTGATTATGTATTCCTCGAGAAATACACATCGACACTCCAATGCGGTATCGATGAAATTGGAATATTCTACCATAAACAGATAATCCCTGCGGACAGGGAACTCGTTGAAAAGAGAAGCGATGAGATACTCAGTAAGGCAATCGACAACGAAGTTGCGTTTCTTGTCGTCGGAGATATATTCGGAGCGACAACACATACTGATCTTATGCTACGAGCGAGAGAAAAAGGGGTTAAATGCGAATTCATACACAATGCATCGATACTTAACGCTGTTGGAATCGTAGGTCTTGAACTGTATAAGTATGGGAAGGTCACAAGCATTCCTTTTTCTACAGAAAGTTTCATGCCTGAGACGCCATACGATGTAATAAAGATGAACAGAAAAGACGGGTTGCATGCGCTCGTACTATTAGACCTGAGACCAGATGAGAATAAGTTTATGATAGTCAACGATGCAATAAAATATCTGTTGCATATAGAGAACAACAGGAAGGAAAACGTCTTCACAGAGGAGACACTATGCATAGGATGCGCTAGGATCGGATGCAACGACTTCAAGATAAAATTCGGGAAGGCAAAGGATATTCTAAAAGAAGATTTCGGAAAGCCGCTCCATTGCCTGATAATCCCGGGAACGCTCCATTTCATGGAAGAGGAAGCGCTGAAACAGTGGAATGAGTTATAGAAATTGTCGGCGAGAAAAAAAATGAACAACAAAAATAATTCTAGCGAAAGATATTCAACATACAAATTCACATGCAAAGAAAGATTCTTAAAATATGTCAAATACGACACCCAGTCGGACGATAGCTCGACAAGCATCCCAAGCACTGAAAAACAGAAAACCCTGCTAAAAGAATTATTATTAGAATTGAAAAAGCTAGGGGTACAGTCAGAGATGGATATTAAAGGATTTGTCTATGCACAAATAAAATCCAATACAAAAAAGAAAGTCCCAAAAATAGGTTTTCTATCACACGTCGATACATCCCCTGAAGTATCCGGAGCAAACGTCAAACCAACTATACATAAGAATTATTCAGGAGGGAACATAAAACTACCAAAGGATAATCAGACAATCTCTCCAAAGCAAAATCATGTACTGAAAGATATGATCGGACATGACATAATAACATCTGACGGTTCGACGCTGCTCGGAGCAGATGACAAAGCAGGCGTCGCTGTAATGATGGACGCTGCAGAATACATGATGAAACATCCAGATTTCAAACACGGTGATGTAATGCTTGGATTCACTATCGATGAAGAGGTAGGAACAGGGATAGATAGCTTTGACGTCAAGAAGTTTGGCGCAGAATTCGCGTATACAGTCGACGGTGAAACACCGGGAGAGATAGAGGCCGAGAATTTCAACGCGGATAAAGTGGAGATAACCATAAATGGAAACAGCACACATACAGGATATGCAAAGAACAAACTAATCAATTCGGCAAGGATAGCGTCAGAATTCATAGAAAAATTTCCAAAAGATAAATGGTCGCCAGAGACGACGGAAGAAAAAGAGGGATTTGTACACATAATGAGTGTTAATGGTGGAACCGAGAAGAAAGAGATTAAGATACTTATAAGAGACTTCGAAGAGAAGAAACTTACAGAATACGAAAATCGTATTAAAAAAATGCTTGAGACAATTATAAAGAATTATCCTGGTGCGAGCCATGAATTCAAAGTAATAACACAATACAGGAATATGAAAGATATAATTGACAAATCACCCCAAGTGCTAAAGTATGCAATCGAAGCGGTAAAACGCTTAGGCATCAAGCCTATAATGAAAATAATCAGGGGAGGAACAGACGGGTCAAAAATATCATTCATGGGCGTTCCGACGCCAAACATCTCGTGTGGAGAACATAACTTCCATTCACGGGCAGAATTCGTATCTGTTCAGGATATGGAATCGAGCGTAAAAACCATTTTAGAGATATGTTCAGTGTGGGAAGAGAAGAGTAAAAAAAAAGTTTATAAATAAGTTCTTTCATAATATGATATACATTAGCTTGTATCTTGAGGTGATTACATGGAAGAGAATAAATCTGGATTATACATTGTGGCAATTGTTGGAGTGGTAGCCGTTATCGCTCTTGTAATACTAGTTATAGGTTCTGATCGCACCGGGACTACGTCATCAGCTGGGGTGGATTCATCAGGGCAAGCACTAGCTAAGGTATGCCCTTATCAGTGTCAGAATATCTGCACGCCAAATCAGTATTGCTATAATGTAACATGGCAGGTGCCAGTAATAAAGTACGGATACAATTGCACAGCAGTTCAAAACTGCACGAGATACAATTGTACATCATACTATCCGTGCCCGCAAATACCTATAACAACATACCAAAAATTTGGAAACTGGACATGCATCACTAATACTACATGCAAGCAGGCATGCGGAAACATTTGCGGTTCATTGATATCATAAATAAATACACATTTTTTATTTTTTCTTTTATAACAGTAACCTATATAAATACTAATAAGTATGTTCTACTATGTCTAAAAGAGGTTTGAGAATGCGCATGGGGC
>CAZFVG010000052.1:0-6077 GCA_964522135.1 uncultured Methanosarcinales archaeon
GGATGCCGCAGAGACAGATAGAAAGAATCATGAATATTATTATGGCACTTACGAAAAGGTCGCGAACGAAGAGAAATATTCCCATATAGTCGAATTCTTCAAGGAGTTATCACATGCCGAAGCAGAACATGAAAAAAGGTTCTTAAAACTTTTGAAGAACTTCTATGAGAAAAAAATATTCAAGAGAGAGACAATAGTCCGATGGAGATGCAAGAACTGCGGCTATGTAGCAGAGGCGAAGGAAGCTCCATTAAAATGCAAGGTCTGCAAGCAATCGCGAGCGCACTTTGAGATCTATAGCGAGAATTATTAAAGAATCACAAAAAATGTAGTAGTCTATATCTCTTCCCAATCCAGTTTTTGAGCTATAAGGTTTCTTACGATGACTCTTACTTCATTGACATTGATCCGTTTCTGCTCTTCAGTATCTCTATTCCGTATAGTCACCGTGTTATATTTATCTGAATTCTTGTCGATTGTGTCATAATCTATTGTTATACAGAATGGTGTACCTGATTCGTCCTCTCTTAGATATCTCTTTCCTATGCTTCCTGTCATATCATATCTCGTGGAGAATTCTCTTTGTAATTCATCATATAATTTCTTGGCGACTTCAGGCAGGCCGTCTTTTTTCATAAGCGGGAATACGGCGATATTTACAGGGCTCATATGCCATGGGACAAGGAATTTTGTCTTTCCTTCTTTCTCATCGATTTTTCTATAGAACAAGTCAAGCAGCGCAAATGTCGGTCTGTCTGTCCCGAATGCTATCTCTATTATGTTCGGTATCTCATTCTTGCTCTCTTTATCGACTGCTTTTGATTGCTCGTTGAATAGAGATAAATCTTTCTTTGAGTGTTTCCCGTGCTGCGTTAAATCATAATTTGTCCTGTCATGGACACCGCAAAGTTCGAACCATCCGAAACTATTGAGCTTTACCTCTATATCCCACGCGTCATCAGCGTAGAAAGCCTTTTCGTCAGGGAAATGCTGTCTTAATCTAATCTTGTCTTCTGGAATTCCAATCTGTCTGAACAAAGAGTAAGCAGTATATACGGCCCATGCATATGCTTTGTTTTTGAAATAATGATTCTCGTTTTCCAATGCTTCATGTACCGTCATAAGTTTCGGCTCGTGATTTTTTTCCTGCAATTGCCACGGCCATAGAGGAAGTTTTTCATGTTTTATCTCTTCATATTTTTCATAATCATCCTTCTGATCTTTGAACAAGAATATCTGAGCCTCGGCTTGGGTAAATTCGCGTTGCCTGAGTACATGTTGTCTTGGGCTGATTTCATTTCTGTACGCCTTTCCTATCTGAAATACTGAGAATGGAAGTTTTTTCCTAAAGAATTCAGTATATCTTGGGAATGGAAGATATGTCGTCGTCGCCGTTTCAGGCCTGTTATATGCTTCGACGTCAAGACCTACAGTAGTCTTCATCATGAGTGTGTGTCTCTTTATCTCTTTTACAAATTCTGATTTACATGATGGGCATTTGACGTTGTGATCTTTTATCAATCTCAATAGCTGCTCATCTGTCTTATGGTCGAAATCCTCTTTCGGAAATAATTCCTTAAGCAGGTTATCAACCCTGAAATTGGCTTTACATTTAGAACAAGAAATGACTGGATCTGTGAAACCGCCAAGGTGTCCTGACGCCTCCCATACCTCTTTTTGCATGATTGTCGGGCACTCTACTTCCCAAAAACCATTCCTCTGATACAACTTTCGAATCTGATTCTCAACATTGTTCTTTAGAAGCTTTCCCAGAGGAGCGTATGTATAGAAGCCTGCAAGTCCGCCATATATCTCAGGTTCAGGTCCCCAGACGAACCCTTTCTGCTGTATAAAACTTAAGAGCTCATCATAGAATTGGGACGAAGATTTATTATCTGAACGTATATCTGACATAACATAGATGAGAATAACAAGAATTTAAAAACTTTATTTTATTTACGTTGTATGTTGCTTACATAAACACCTTCATTTGAAGAATATATTCAATAGTGTTCTTATAACGTATCGGATCGGAAGCAACTCTTTCATCAACAGTTCCTGATTCTACTTCAATCAACCTTAGGGCAGCCCACAAAACTCCTAAGATATCGAGTAGATTTACTCTATACATTACTTTATCCAACAACTGTCTATCAAATTTGAAGCCAGGATAATTTTTTATAAAGACGTCTTTCTGATCTCGAGTCAGTGAAATTCCCCAATCCCAATACATAAATCTACAAAATAATACGGCAATGTCATAACTCGGATCATCAACCCTCGCCTTTTCCCAATCGATTATAAAACAAGAATCATTGACCATAAAATTCGACGGCACCGTATCAGTATGAACAAGAGATCTGGTTTGGATAAAATTTATCTTCTTAACAGAAGACAATCTTTTAGCAATTGAATCTATTATAATGTTATTTGCGCCCTTGTAAGAAGAATATTTTTCTAATAGGTCAAACAATACCTTCAGATCCTCCGATATAGAATTTCTAATCATAAATCCTAAACCTTTTGGAATTTTTATGGAATGTAATACAAACAAGGATCTCGCGACCTCAGATATGTCCGAATCAGTATTGGAGAGAGGCATTCCCTCTATAAAATCCATTATTAAGAATGGATGACCAAAATGTGATGCATCCATACTGTAAAAATGAACTTTAGGAGTTATATGAAATGGTTCTAAAAATTTCAGAGTCTTAAATTCATATTCAATCTGATTCTTCAAGCCTGATTGTGGAGCTATGTTAAGGCGTAATACATATCGTTTATTACTAGTGACTATCAGATAATTAACATTATACTGTCCTGATTTTAATGGTTTAACATCTAATATACTGACATCGATACCGAATATTGGAGAATGAGATTTCAGCCAATCACGTATTTCTTTCATCCGTAAAGCCTCCCATTCATTAATTTCGGAACAGCAGAGTATCCCGCATCATAATTTAGCATCAAATTCATGTCCTTCTTTCCCAATTCGCTATAGAATTTTGTGAGTAATTCTGGCAAGGTTTTTCCGAATAATTCTTCAGGTCCTCCGAACAATAAGTATCTCTCATTCTGAATCTTATCAACGTACATCTTTGGCGAAACATTTTTTCCAGAAAGAGAATCTTTAAGTAATTCTACATAATAAAAATCATCAACACTCATGGTGCCGAATTCACCCATAGCAACGATAGTGACCTTCTTCGGATTGACATAATGGATGTAATTAACAACAGCATTATGGTTCAAGAAGCATGCGCTAATAACAGAATCGGCTGTCCGCGAAGCTTCAAGAATTCCATTGACGCCATTTTCCGAATAATGATGAATTATGCTTCCATGTATATCTGATATTCTTTTTTCAAGGTTATAGAGACTATTGGGAAGAACGATACTCGATTCCAACAATTTATCTCCAATTGCAAAAGATCTAACTATACTTGGTTTTGATGCTCCTTCTAAAGCCATATCTCTTGTCTTACTAAGCACAATTTCTCTTGCTCCATGTTCTAATAAGTAGGATTGAATAGATGATGCACGAAATATATCAACTATTACAGCAAGACCTTCAGCGTTTCTTGCGCCATCCATATTATAGTTTATTTTTACATCCATCGATTCACTATCCTAATTGTATTTTTCTTGAATTGGACATGTCGATATAGTCCGACCCTTTCCATAATGTGAATGCCGCGCTAGCAGAAGATTCATCAGGTATCGCGCGAATGACAATGTCATCTATTCCATCTTCGCATTTTTTTTCTAGATATGACATACATTTTCGACTATTTTTTATTCTTGTTAACGCATCTTCTTCAAAGGTTGGTACGGCAAATTTTATCCCTATCTTTTTCGGATTAGAAGTGCGATCGAGCAATAGTGCTACATGATATATTGATGAAAAAGGCTCTAGTTCGAACTTTTTTCCATCCTTAAGACAAGATATATATGTATCAAAATCTCTCTGTTCTCGCATCATTAATGCCCTGTAAGAATATGTTCCTGGATGGTCACCTTCCGCGATGTTTCTTACAAGTTCATCCATTCGTTTTTTGGTGAAATATGTTATTGCCTCTTGAGGAGATATCAATTTGAAGTTTTTATGATGCTCACCCGATAAAGATATGTGACTTATCTCCCCACCGTAGAACAGATATTGCAGGATGACTTCATTTCCTAACATCTCTGTTCTCATAGGCGTAATAGGCGTATCTTCGTCTTTGATCAGTATTCTCTGACCTTTCCTCGTCTTATCATCTAATTCATATCCCGAAATTGTTTTTTTATTCCATCTCATTTCAGTCGCCTCGTTTTTGGTTTTTTTCGTACGTAAATATAGAATTTGAAATTTTAAGTAAATCCTTTTCTTTTCTTAATGTATACAACACATCTATACTAAATTTATCTTCAGGAATAGCTCTCACAGAAAAATCATAATTAGAACTAACTCCAGAAAAAAAAGGTTTTAAGTTAGTATTACCGTTAATATTTTCTCTAACAATATTTTCTATTTCACTTTCCAAATAAGGCTTATCAGATTGTAATCCAATAAGTGTTTCGGAACCGATAGCAACAGAATTGTTAGATGGTATCTGTATAACATGATACTTTGAAGAGAAAGGTTTTACTGAAAATGCCTCGCCTCTTTCTAAACAAGAAATATAAGAATCGAAATCGTGTTGTTGCCGTATCTTGAGTGCCTTATCAACAAAAGATGAATCATCATCATAAACCATTCTCCTAATCAATTCATCAATCCTATCCTTTCTAACTATAGATATAGCTTCCTGAGGAGTTAATACCTCATAATCGTTATCTAAATTACCACGTAAATACCAATACATATCCACTTCAGAAATTTTACCCATATGAAAATATTGGAGACAAAGACCCTTAGAATTATCTGATCGCATTATACTTTCCGAATTTTTTTCCTGTTTTTTAATTATAATTTTTTTTCCATTCCTAGTTTTATCACACAAGCTATCAAACGAAATTGTCTTTGTAAACCACATATTTCATCACCATCTTGTTTGTTCAATAATAATTAAGTCAAGTTGATGTGAGATAATATTCGGGATAGCAAATCACATCAACATCAACTTACTACTTAGAAGTACTAAATAATATATCTATTTTTACCCGATACATATCGGTATTTTAGAAAAGAATGAGCACAGACCAGCTCACAACTTTAGTATCATTGATGGAAGAAGCGCAATCTCAGCCTTGCGAAGATGCTCTTGACAAGTCGAGTAGGATAATTTCATTAGTTTTGCAAGCTGTTGCAATTCAATTTTCCTAGGATAAGAATAATATCCCTCTTCAAATGCCTTCATAATAACTTCACGTTGCTTATAAGAAATTTTCGGACGTATATTTACAATCGAAAAATCATCAAATTTCTTTTGAACCATCATAAGAAGTTGTCCATGATGTATCTTTTGAGCAGAGGATATAAGTTTCTGTACATTAGCTTTTTCAAACGATGCAATAGTCCAATATTCATAGCCATCCACATCGTTGAGTATAGGCTCTATATGAATTATAGATGGATCATAGAACGTATGCATGTCAGCCCTAACGATTTGATTATTAGGATAATGTATCAAAACAGTCAAGTAATCATTTTTTATGTCTAAATCAACTATTCTTTTCTCTTTACTTAAATCGGATAAGAATTTCTTTTTATCTATTGTATTGCCGACTAAGAATCCTGAAACAACAAAAAGGAATTTATCATCTTTAAAATAATGAGTTAAAGGGTATCCGAAAAATTTTACATTGAATTTTTTCGTCCTTCCAGTGAATATATCTTCATCATGTGATAATTTGAATTTAGCAATCCACATACCGATATATATCGGTAACATATTTTATAAATTTTTGTATTTATATAACGATATGCATGTTCATTGATTAAATTTAAGCAAACGTATCTAAGGCGGCTATAAGAAGATTTATCTTTTCATCTGCGCTATGAAGTTGTCTACGTAATCATCTAGTCCGTAATCGATTTTTCTGTGATATAGGTCTTCGTTCTATATTATCTTACCCTTAGGGCTCTCATA
>CAZFVG010000053.1:0-212 GCA_964522135.1 uncultured Methanosarcinales archaeon
TTATTTGTTGGTCTTCCAAATCTCATTTTTACATCCTCCTTATCAAATTTAATCCTTCTGCTATAATCTCCAAACCTAGACTAGAAATTGTTTCATGCCGTCTAGTAAATGCCATTCGTACCGCTTTCTTTTGGCTTATTCTGCGTTCTCTGAGTTGAAATCGTATATCTTCAGGTACTCTCTCGAGAAGTAGCCAACGATAAACTGTAAAC
>CAZFVG010000053.1:222-6042 GCA_964522135.1 uncultured Methanosarcinales archaeon
TATTCTCAATTAAGAAATTATATATGGGTTTTTCTTCTCCTACGAGGAAAGTGTTTTTCTTGTTGTAATGGTAATGTGCTATCTGGCACATATTTTTTGTTAGATTCTGCATATTATACGCTGGAAAGCGACTCTCAAGCAGTTTCCTTAAATGATTCAGCTTCTCTACAAAGTTTTGCGATATATCCTCTCGTTTCATGCATTGTTCCTCCTAGCAAAGCCAAAACCCGCAAGAACGCTATTTTAAAGCCCCACCTCACGCAATGCAGAAACTATAAATCTTTCTACATGTAACTACTTATAAGGAATAACCTATTTTCCATAAACTTTTTATTAGCCAGAATCGTCATAATGTTATGCCGACAAAATTTCAAGAACAAGTATACACGCTTATCAGCAAGATCCCGAAAGGACAGGTCATGACATACGGAGAGATTGCAAAAATTCTCGATTCAAGTCCGCGAGCAGTAGGTCAGGCGCTCAAAAGAAATCCGTACGCGCCAAAAGTTCCGTGTCATCGCGTGATAAAGAGTGATGGAACGCTTGGCGGATACAACGGAGAGATGAATTCCAAAAAAAAGATAAGACTCCTGAAAAAAGAGGGTGTATTCTTCAAGGATGGAAAAATAGTCGATTGAATGTTTTTTATAATTAAAATTAGTCATTCACAAAATATATAAACGTTTTTCTTGTCATATACCCAATGAAAAGATATGATGTAGTAATTGTCGGCGGAGGGGTGAGCGGAACAGCTATTCTTTATACATTAAGCCAGTTCACTTCCATAAAGAACATAGCTCTCATAGAAAAATATAATTCTTTCGGCGCTGTCAACTCTAAATCTTCAAATAATAGCCAGACGCTTCACTTCGGAGACATCGAGACTAATTATACACTTGAGAAAAGTCGAAAGGTCAAAAGATCAACAGAGATTTTGAAAAATTACATCCTATCAAGCAGGGATAAACACAAAGGATTATTCAACATCTATCCTAAGATGGTTCTTGCGGTCGGAGACAAGGAAGTCGAAGAACTCTCGCAAAGATATGAAGAATTCAAAGAATTGTTTCCTAAACTGAAAAAGATAGGTAGGGAAGAGATAGCGAAGATTGAGCCTAATGTCGTTAAGGATAGGAATGAAAAAGAAAATATACTTGCACTATATTCTGAAGACGGATACGCTGTCGACTATGGCAAAGTATCAGAAGCATTCGCAAATGACTCCAGACGGGACGGTGTAAAAATATTCCTGGACACAAAGCTTGAAAAAATAAAAAAAATAGAGACACCAAATGGAGTTTTATACAATGTAAAGACAGACAAAGAAGAGTTTGAGGCTCCAGTCGTCATAATAGCCGCTGGAGGGCACAGCCTTCTCATAGCGCAATCCCTAGGGTATGGCAAAGAATATGGAATACTATCAGTATCAGGAAGTTTTTATTTCTCGCCGCACATGCTTAACGGAAAAGTTTACACAATGCAGCTGAAAAAATTGCCGTTTGCAGCCGTCCACGGAGATCCGGAAGTGCATGATGCAGATAGCACGAGGTTCGGCCCGACGGCAAAACCAATATTCATGCTTGAAAGATATAATTATGGAACTGTCTTGGAATATTTCAAGACGCTAGGCTTTGGATGGAGACAGATAGTTACCATAGTCAAGCTCATGAGCGATAAGATAATATTCAAATATATTGCTAAGAATTTTTTCTATGATACTCCGATAATCGGAAAAAGACTGTTCATCAAAGAGGTAAAAAAAATTGTTCCAAGCATAACGCTCGACAAATTGAATTACGCAAAGAGGGTCGGAGGAACAAGGCCTCAGATAATAAATCTTGAAAAAAAGACCCTTGACACGGGCGAAGCAAAAATAATCGGAGACAACATCATATTCAACATCACACCCTCTCCAGGAGCCTCGACGTGCCTTGGCAACGCATATGCAGATGTAGAGACTATAATAGGGATGCTGAATAAATCTGGAATTCCTTGTGAATTCCATAAAGATAAGTTCGAAAGGGCGTTCCTTTAAATTTTCCATAAGATTTATATCCTCAAAATAGTTATTCTAATAATGAACATCGCAATCATCATGGCTCCGAGAGGGTTTCAGGACAGGGAATTCAGCGTCCCATACGCGTACTTCACAAGCAAGGGATATACTGTTGATGTATACAGCACAAAAAAAGGGATTGCTGTAGGAGTGTTCGGCAAGACATTTGATGTTAGGCATGAACTTTCAGAGCTTGACGTCAACAGATACGATGCAATAGTATTCATAGGAGGTCCAGGAACGCCAATCGTTCGGGCAGATCAACTTTCAGAAAAGATTGCAGTACAGGCGAACAATAGCGGAAAGCTTATCGGAGCAATCTGCTGGAGCCCAACGATACTTGCAAAGGCAGGACTGCTGAACGGAAAGAAGGCTACAGTATGGTACGGCGAAGATAACGATTTCGGCATGATGACATCAAAATATCTAGAGGAGAAAGGAGCAACATATACCGGAGAGGATGTTACTATAGACGGAAACATCATAACGGCGAACGGTCCGTCGGCCGCCGAGGCATATGCTGAAGCCTTATGGAAAAAGTTGAGCGAACAATAAAATTCCATAAATAATTTAAATAAATACACACTTTACGTAAAAATGGAACTTGGAAAGTATGATATCACGACGAAAAATATCATCAACAAATACAACAATCTAGAGGTTGATGAGGAAGAGATATTTATAGACATGTACATCGCTTCCTGAAAAAGATAAATCTATATTCTAAATGTGCTAATAATCTGAGAATTATAAAAACATCACGTTGCCTTTTTTCGCACAGTTTTTCTTGTGCTCTTTCTTGACTGCATCTCTTCCATAAGCTCAACTTGCAATTGCTGTATCTCCAATAAATGTTGCCACTGGTGCTGCACTAGGTTATCGATTTTTTCATGAAGCGTCCTTATCTCAAGCTCTGCCTTAAGATTTATCTTATAATCATTCTCTGCTCTGAGCCTGTCCTTAGACTCTTTTCTGTTCTGGCTCATCATTATAACAGGGGCCTGGAGCGCTGCAAGGCATGACAGCATTATGTTAAGCAATAAGAAGGGATAAGGATCGTATGAATTGTTAATCAATATAGCTGTATTGACTAGTATCCATACAAATATCACCAACCCAAATATACCAATGAATCTCCAGCTCCCGCCGAATTCAGCGACCCTGTCAGCTATCCTCTCACCAAATGTTAATTTCTTCTCGAATTGTGAATTGATATTTTTTGATAGCGTCTCATGCGCTACCATGCTTTTTATTACTTCTCTGTCAAGCTTTGATATATCGCCACGCTCCGTCTCGAGTATATTCTGGATATACTCTTCTCGAAATTTCTTCAACTCGCTTCTCGATATATACCCATCCACTAAAACATCAGGATACCGCTGTTGTATAAGATGAAAAAGATTTGGCCTTATTATCGCTATAGGTTGAGCCTGCGACATAGGAATACGTTTTTTAGAAACCTGACAGATGACAGTCTTCTCGTTCCTTAAAACTTTGTTTCCAGATTTTCCAAATGTTTTTGCCAAATTGCTGCCTCGATGTTTCGTAAATATTATGAAATATCGTGCCGAAACTTAATATTATTGTCTGAGTTCGACCTTTTCGCTGTTGTTCAAGGCGCTCGCGAGCGTTCGTCCCTGATTGCTTGACTTATTTATCTTTATTATTGATTTCTTTCCGCTCTTGACTGTCAACAAATATTCGTCGTTGATGTAGATATCTGTATCTTTATTCGCATCTTCCGAACGCAACATGAATGTTATGTTCTTCTTGTCGAATTTTACCTGATAGTTTGCTGTGTTCTCTCGCGTACTCGCTTTCTCGTTTATCTCTCTGACATCTATATGCAATCCTAACTTCTTTTCAATCTGCTCGATGTTCGAACCCTGCCTTCCTATTATCATTGCCTTTCTTGATGCCGGAACGAACACGACTGCCTTGTCGTTGCTTATCATATCGACCCTAACGAAGTCGGAGTATTTCTGGAACTCTTCTTTAACGACCTTTGCCGCAAGCTCTGCTGCAGGGCTTATTGATGTAGTCTGTACTGGAACGACTATGGTCTCTTCACCATAGCTGTATATCTCGAACTCTAATTTTCCGGTCTCGAAATCATTGACAACAACAATCGGCCTTGCAAGATCAGCTTCCATCATCCCGCTAGGAACTTTCACTTCGAGCCCTACGCTGAAAACCTTCTCGACTCCTCCGTTCTTTATGAATATCACCGTATCCATAACGTGAGGGATGACGCCGAGTTCTATTCTCCCTATGAACCTTTGAATGGCATCAATCGGATTTGTCGCGTGCAGTATCCCTATCATTCCTACCCCTGAAAGTCTCAGGTCAGAGAAAAGGGCGAAATCCTCAGTGTTTCTCATCTCGTCAAATAATGTGTAATCAGGTCTCGATAATAACAATATATCATGCATCTCTTGATATGTCCCGTAAGTTATAGCATACTGTGTGACCTCGTCAGAAAGCACCAAATCTCTCGGCGCTTCTATAGTCTTTACGACCTTATTTTTCGACAGATAAAACTCGCCGAGCGCCTGAGCGAACGTACTTTTTCCGTGGCCTGGGGCGCCAGCAATCAATACACCCTCAGCCTGCGCCTCTATCCTATCACGTAATTTCTCGCTCATCTTATAATCATCAAAGCTTAATTTCTTCACTGGCCGAACGACCGTTATTTCGTAACCATCTGCGAATGGAGGTCTTGTGATAACTATCCTGTATTTTCCCAATTGGACTATCGTTGAGTATTTTCTTTCTACCTCTATAAATGCATCGTTCCTACTCGATACTTCTTCTATTATATCTTTTGCGATGTTCTTCATCGCCTCCCTATCGAGCGTCTCTTCGTTTATCTCTGCATATTCCCAGTTCCCAGGAACTCCCTTCTTTGCTTTTGGCTTGCAATTCTCCTTAAGGTGTACACTCATCGTCCTCTCGTCAAAGTATTTTTCGAGTACGAACGATTTTGGAGATATATCTAACTGTATGAGTATAACGTTTATTCCCTTCGCCTCTGCCGTTAGGGCTTGGACCTTATCGACAGTGACTAATGTCGCCCCAAGAGAGTATGCAAGATTCCTTATGAGCGAATCTATGCCGCCCTTGTGGGCCCTTAGTATATCGTCTTCTGATGGTTTTTCGCCTGAGAATTTCACATCGAACTTCTTTGATTTTGAGAGTGCCAGGAGTTTTTTTATTTCGTCAAGCCCCATGAACCCTATCTCTCTTCCAGTATTTGCTTGAGCCTCGAGCTCTGAGAGTGATGCTTCATGGATTATTATCTCTTTTGGTGAGATATCCTCCGCTGATATTTTCTTTGAGAGTATGCCTTCTATAAGTATGCTTGTGTCTGGAACAATCTTTTCAATCATCTAACCACCAATATAACCCAGTATTATTTTCTTTATAAATTTATTCTTAATAGTGAAGACCTGATGAAGATCCATGAGACGATGGAAATTTTCATAATTATATACTCATCCTGTAAATACCATCTCTATAGAATGCCCTATAACGTTAAAATATAGAAGCATGCTTTGAAAGAATCCTGAATTGTTGTGTATCATGAACGACTGTTCCTCGCTATACGCGTTTCCTTTATCATCCTTATAATTTAAAAGTATCTTATAAGTATTATCCCCGGGCTTCATTGCGCTGCCGATTGAACTAAGGGTGAATGCTCGCTGGCCCTGAAGTGAATCAAAGCGCCACTCTACACTATTCACAGGGCTCATCACGCTTACTGT
>CAZFVG010000054.1:0-5938 GCA_964522135.1 uncultured Methanosarcinales archaeon
TCTTTGAATATACTAGTATGGATATTATTTTTCCCTTAACATTTTCTTTTTCGCACAGTTTTTGCGCCTGCCCTCTGACCATTTCGAAATCTTTGTTCTGTTCCAGAAATGTCTCTCTATTGTTTATCTCATTTATGGCCATCAAGACCTTTGTCTTTTCATTTTCAAGGTTTAGAAAACATTGGTATGATCTTCCTATGTTTATCTTACGCAATATCCCCTCTTTCAAGAAAAAATTTGATTTCAGGTTTATGATAGGATAAGATTTCTTCAATTGCTTTGCAATCTCATTTATGCTGAATGTCTTTGAAGGATTATTCTGAAATACTGATATTATTGATTGTTCAAGCTTATTTCCTATCATTTGTTAGACAACTCTCTCCTGATAATTGTTGTTCTTGACAAAAAACTATAATTATATCTTAATTAGTATAATATTATACTTTTTATTTATAAATATTTCTATTTACATATCATTAAAACATAAAATATGTTTTTATCGAATACATAAACCCCCTAAATGCAAAGTAAAGCCAATTTTTATTATATCTTTTTTAATATAATAATTTAATTTATTGATATAATCTCAATAATACAGCTTAATTCACTACAATTCTCCGGTTATTATCTCTTTCTCTAATTCATCGATTAGCTGCTGGAAAATATCCTCGAAATCAAATCTTTGTTCTAGAACAGGAACGATTTCAGGATTCTGGATAATAACCTGAGGTGAAGCTTGAGGCTGAACAATAGGCTGAACCTGTGGCTGGACGGCGACCTGATCCTGCGGAACGGGCTGCGATTGAGCAGGAGTTGGCTGTGAAATCTGAGGTTGAACGTTTTGTGAATTAGGAACAGATGAATTCTTAAGACGAACTATCTCATCATTCAAAACCTTCAGGAACGTCTCTTTATCCTTTGCGCCATAAAGGTTATTCGCAAGGTCTATATGAAAAATGCAATATTTTATCCAATTAGCAAAATCATTCTTCTGGTCATTGACATGCTCCGTAAATATGGAGACATCAGACTCTTTTATAATCGAATATAGCTCTTCTAGGTTATGGGCAATCTTTCCATTGCTAAATCCAAAAGTCTTATCGTCCGGTACGTTTCCTAAAAGGGTTGTATCAGTCATATCAATCCGCATTTAATTTATTTTTTCTCTTCAGATTTTGTCTCAGCGTTTGCTGGCTGAGAGGTTGGTTGCTCGGCTGTTGCCGGAGCTTGTACGGTATTTTCTGCCTTTTTATCTTCAGCAGGTTTTATCTCTGGCGCCTTGGCACCTATTGGCAGGGAGTCATCCGTCTTGATGCCCTTCACCTCGATTTTTGTATCGTATCTCTTCTCAAGCGCCTTCTTCAGATCATCGAACGCGTGGTTCAATTCTATGACTGTATTCTTGGATTTCTGGTCAAGCAGTTTCAATATATTTGATGTATGTTTCTCGAAGTCTGTGAATTTATCAACCATCTTTACGAACTCTTTTTTGTCTGCCTTGTCCTCAACGCTGACTCGCATTTTGTCGAAATCGGCGGCTATCTTCTTAAAAGATCTGTCAAGCTCCTTTACGACCTCGTTGAATTTATCAAAATCATAAAATTTCTTCTCAACCTCTACGAATATTGTTTCAACCCGGTCTGCGTGTTTTCCGACGAGACCCTCTGTTTTCTTGATTTCAATGAGTTCTTGTTTGATCTCATTATTCATCTTGACTACTTGGTCGACACCCTTATAGAAGCCCATCTGGGCTCTCATCTCTTTCATCTCTTTCATTATATCCTTCATTATGCTCTCATTCGCCTCAATGTTAGCACGAAGGGCTTCGACCTTTCCGTCAGTCTTCCTTACCTCTATCATCAATTTATCAGGTTGGACAGAGCTCACCATATCTATGGCCTTTGTGGATGCCACTTCTATGGTGCCTATTGCCTTATTGGAGTCCATGAGGGCTCCTCTAAGTTCTCCTATCTGCTCGGAGATTCTTGTGAATTGTTCTGCATTGGCTTTCCTGACTTCATTCAGAGCATCTAAGGAGGATTTTATCTTTGTTAGTTCTGCCTCTACATTTCCGGATATGGCTGGCTTCTGATCTTCTCCAGCGTCATCGCCTTCAGCACTATCCTGCTGTTCTGCAGGCTTAGGCTCCTCCTTTTTCTTGAACCAAAACATCACTCACCTCTCCGATTAATTCTCCTTGATTAACATTTAAAAACTTATTCTTTTGATTAATATATCATTTCAGCATCACTCAGCACTTGCATCGTGTTTCTTTAGTGATATTGTCTGGAGCTGAAGGTCTTTCATTATCTCTTCAGCAAAATTTACGTTTTTCTGATTGTCTGTCTCTTCAATCTCTATCTGAGCTTCCTTCATCATCGATATTATATGATTGTAATCATCCATGCTTTTCGATTTATCATAATAATCTATCTTCGCAGATATGGCGCGGAGCATAAGATCAGCTATCAATGGATCTTTTTCATGTGTACGAAGTTCTTTTATCATATTTTTCAATTCCTGCAACGCGCCATGCAGGTACTCGACTCGTGGATCCATTTCTGTTGTCTTCTCGTTTTTGATGAATACTGAAAATTTATCCAATTCTTCATCTGTAAATTGCCTGAAATTATCCTTCGTGAATAATGGTTCATTCGCCTTCTGTTCCTCAGGCTCTACTTCCTGAGATGATTTCAATGGTATTGTGAAAGATTCTGTACCGACAAAAGATTTCGCTTCAGTTTTAACCTCCTTCTTAGTTTCCGTTTCAATTTTCGCTGCAGGATTTTGCTGTTCTGTCGAACCTGACTTTGAATTTTCTGAATCCTTAACTACCAGATTTTTTATCCTATGTTCGTTCATATACCGCTCATATTCAGAGCCTGGAGAAGCATTCTGGTTGTCGACGAGGAAACCTTTTATGACGCCACGCGCTTCATCTTGATTTTTTGCATTTTTCAAGCTTGAGGCAAGGTTCGGATATGATAAAACATCATTTATCCAGATTGCAAAATCATTATGATCTATTGTAACATGATGCTCGTAGCTCTGGGGACTGCAATTATTCAGATAGTAATACAGCTCATGTATATTTTTGAGCTTGCAGTCTTCTATTGTGAAGAAATACTTTGTATCAGGTATCGTCGTACTTCTATAGTCGAATCTCTGAAAAAATTCTGCCAGTATGTCTTTAGCCATATTTATATCCTTTGCCTTTGCGAATGTGTCAGCAATAGAAGGGAATAGGAGTACGCTTCTTATCCAATCCGCAAAATCGTTCTTCTGATCATTTGCATGGCGCTTATAGCTCTCTGGTTCACAGTTCATCAGATATTCGAATAGTTCCTGCAGGTTCCTCAATGTATGGCTATCTACTGTGTAAAAGCAATTCTCTGGTTTAGTAAGTTTTGTTAGGTTATGCATATCAATCCCGATTTATTTTTTGTTCTTCTCTTCTAATTTTTGTACTAGCTCTTTCACTTTTGGATCGCTCTTCTTTATGTCCAGGTATATTTTTAGGTATTTTATGGCATCATCATATCTCTTTTGGCTCTTCATCGTGCCTCCAAGATAGAACAACGCTCTCGTGTTCTTCGGATACAGCTCTAATATCTCCTTATACATCTTTTCTGACTTGTCGTAATCCTTTCTCTTCTGGTAAAGCATTGCGAGAGGGAATTTTATGTTCACGTCCTGTGGATATTTTTTTACAGCCTTCTCAAGAAGCTTTACCTGATCATCATTCGATAAGGATTTTAGTTTTGGTTTTATGTCGTTCCATGTGACGCTTTCTCCCTCGCCAGTATCCGGATTTACTGGAGGAGTAGCTACTACTGTAACTGGAGCGCCATCTTTAGTGGATGGAGTCGTCTCAGGATTTGCTGAGAACACAGTCCAATTCTTCGCTGTCTCAAGATCCTTCTTCAATTTCTCAAAATCCAAAGGCTTATTATTCTTTAACCTGTCTTCCGTAAGGATCCTGACAAAGTCATCTGTCACCTTACACTCTCGTAATTTGGAAGCTAGTTCCTCATCTGCAAATTTAGACTTTATCCAATCAGCTATGTCGTTCTTATCTTTCGTTACATGGTGCCTGAATGTCGGGCCAGTTATGTTAGGCATGACATCACATAGTTCCTGAAGGCTGCCGATACTCACACCGTTGCTGAAGTTCAGGTCATCTTTTAGGTCAACGACATAATCATACTTGAGAACTTTCTTTTCATCCTTCTTTGCCTCGACAAGAGAATCCTTCTTCTCTAACTACTCAGCCTTCTTTCGCTCTTCCTCCCCTTTTTTCATCTCATCTTTCAGTGCAGACAGATCTATAGTCTTTACTACACGTTTTTTTGGCTGCTTGCCGAGTTTCTTCCATAATTTCTCAAGCCTAGGGCCTACCTCTTGCATATATATCTCTACCATATTGAAGTTTCCAGATTTTACTTTATCGAGAGATAATTTCAACTGAAGTTTAAGATCGAATACATCCTGCTTCAATTCCTCAAGCTGCTCTATCTGGAAAGCTGCATTGTCTATTATCTCGTTATATTTGTTATACTTCTCGAGCTCTTCATCAGGAAGCCTTTGAGTGTTGTGCAGGAGCGGCCTGAATGAGACGAAGTATGGACGACCCCTATTATATGTCGGATTCTCTACCATCCCTGAACCTACACTCGCCTTTACAAGACCCTGCAACACTTCTGTCCCGTACTTTTCCTTAATCCTATTGAGATCGCTCTCATCCCTCGTCCTCATCTGGATCTCTGTGTTTATGTTTGCTTTTATCTGACCGATAAAATCTGCAAGGACTTGCGATATCATAAGTATTCCTACACCCCACTTCCTGAACTCCCTGCATCCCCTTTCTATCTGTAAGAATCCCTCTCCTGATCCTCCGAACTTAGGGAGAAGCCTGTGTACCTCATCGTAAACAAGGAATAATCTTATCTCCGGGGTCTCATTGAAGTTTGCGTGGAATACTTCCCTAATCGAATTTGCAACAAATATATCGATGTCTTTAGGATCCAATTTGTTACATGCAAGTATCTGTATCTCTCCTGGTTTCATGTATTGTTTTATATCTATCAGCTCGAGAGGATTAATTATCTGTCTTACATTTCCGTTGAAGGCTCTTGCCTGCGTCGGCTTCATTCCGAAATTAGGGTATAGACTAAGCATGAATTTATCTTGGCACTTCCTGAGCATTCCTGACCATTGGGCTGTTGGATCGAATACAATCACCGCAATGCCTTTTAGAAGCGCCTCTTCGACTATCACTTGCGCAGCGACGGATTTACCTCCTCCTGTCGCTCCTGCAACGATAGTGTGTACCTTGAATTGCTCAAGATCGAAATATGTTTTGTGATCCGTCTCTGCAATCTTTCCGACAAATGCAGATTTTGGACCTGGCTTTGGCAGTTCATTGAGCTCTAACTTGAATGCATATCTCTTCTTGCTATTGATATATCTTCGTACCAAGATATATGCCAATACCAATAATAGTAAAGCGCCGACTATCGTCATCCACAGCCACATCTTCATTCCCCAGAAAGTCACTTCATAGAATGGAAGTATAACACTAAAGGACGTGCTTGCTCCTCCTGAAAGTCCAAGATAATCTGCAGACACCCTAAGGACGTAGTCTCCAGTCGGGATATTATTTGGTAATTGGATCGACTTCAATAATGAAAAAGAAGTCTGGACATATACATTTGCAGAATCACTCCAGACAGTCTTTCCCTTCAAATTTTGTATCGTAAACTGCAATTCGACAGGATATGACTGGTCTGAAAGGAGATTCTGAAGATCGGTCTTCAATTTGACTTGTTCATTTGAATAAAAGTTTCTCTTGTTCAAGTCCAATGATATAAGTAGAGCCTGTACAGGTATCTTATCCTTATCAAGTAATTCTATAGTAACTGGTATTTTTTCCTTTAGA
>CAZFVG010000055.1:0-5890 GCA_964522135.1 uncultured Methanosarcinales archaeon
AGTTGAACCCCCCTGAAAACTTGCCGAGCTTATATTAAGTATAGGATTATACATCCCCTGTTGGCTGATAGGTGAATTATTCATTAATATGAGAGAAAAGGATAATTTAAAAATGTTGTTATTTATGAGTGATAAAAAAAGCAAAAGATTTATATATCGATATTTATTACCAACAAAATGACATACCCTAAACTCATAAGACAATCAAAGGGATCACAAAAAATACCCAATCCACAAGATTTCGGCCTCGATAAAGTCGTAGATAAAATATTCTCGAGGAGTGTCGGGGAATATAGAGATTTTGTAGAAGATGGATTCTATCTTGCAACATACGATGATAATTACGATGAAAGAGACGACGGTAGCAGAGTCTTAGACTATGCCAAAAATCTTATATGCCATTCAGAGACCGATACAGAAAAAATTGCCCAAAGACAGAAACTTTTACAGGAATTCATGAATAATCCAGAATTGACAAATCTTGTTCTTCAATCAAGAATTGATAGAAAATCTGACTCAGCAAATTATACTTTTCGAAACAGAACTGAGAGAGGAAAAGACTTCTTAGAGTATATCCGTGGAATATCAAACGTTATTGGGGAGACAAAGAACCCTGAACTGACATCATTAAAGAGATATGTTAATGCACTATTAGAAAAGAGCAAACGAATACACGAACTGCAAACCATCCTAAGCGACATAGCAAGCCCAGTAAAACTGAAAGTTAATTGGGAATTTACAGCAAGAGACAGTTCATACGGTGAAACCTATTTCAGATACGCAAACAAGAGTTTTAGCGGCGTGTTCGCCTCTGGCGAGACTCAAGATATGGAAGATAGAGGATATAACGATCAGTCCGATTTAGGGATACAATATAAGTTTATAGGCAAAACAGCCATAGCGCAGATCAAAAGCAAGGCGAAGAAAAATGTGGCTTTCAATGAGACACCTACATCAATAGATATAATTGTCGATGAAGAAACAGGAAAAATAACTACCGCGGCCGCATATAAGAAACTAAAAGTGTGGAAAAGTATACTGCACTTGAAGACTGTTACTGAAGACGTGAATGTGCCTATAGAGTTCAATGAGGAAGATCACATAAATGCAAATCACTTCAGAAGAGCGATTGAAGATTTGAAAGAGAGAAAGTATGAGGATCCATTATTGACTTTTGATAAAGAAGTTTCAGAATTTGCAAATGCAGTAATAGAACTCCGATATCTTGCACTCGCAGCAGATTATTTTAATAAATCAAAAGATAAAGGACTTGAGATAAGCATGCCAAAGATCTCGCCAATTAACAGCCAAAAGACTCAATTTACAAATCTTATAGATCCTGTTCTCCTAGAAAGAATGCCGCGAGGCAACATAGTATCAAATAATGTATACGCCGATAATAAGATAAATCTTTTTGTAATCACCGGTCCAAACAATAACGGTAAGACAACGTATATGGATTCCATAGGCATAGCGCAAGCCACTGGACAGGCAGGTCTTATGATACATGCTAAAGATTCGGAGATAAGCCCTAAAGATAATATTTTCTCACATTATATAAGACCAGGAGATATAACTGTCGCAGAATCAAGACATGCACACGAATTATCGAGAGTCAAAGAGATAGTGAACAGGGCCACACCATACAGTATGATATTGATAGACGAGATAGGCACTGGTACATCACCTGATGATGGCAAGCAATTTGTTGAAGACGTGCTATTAACAGTAGGAGATATAGGCGCAACTGGATATATATCAACACACTTTCATAATATGAGCGCAATAGCAGACAAAATCCTGTATGCAAAGAATGTACACTGCGTTGCTAGAGAGAATGGAAAATCAATAGTATACACGTATAAGATAGCCGATGGCCCGTCAAACAAAAGCAACGGAATATACCTCGCAAGACAGATGGGCGCAGATAGACAAGGCCTTAGAGATATACTTAAAGGAAGAGAAAAGACTGAGAAGATTAGGTTCAGAAAATAAATATACTTTCGTATCGAAACAGTTTGTGAAAAAAGAGTTTCTTTATGGCTTTAGCCACTTAATCTCATAATATGTGACGTCTCCTTCATCATCGACGATTCCCATCATGAGTCTTTTCTTTGTAGAATGCGCAACCCTGTTCTTTGCGGCAAATTCGTACCATGTGAGCGTCGCTCCTTCATGTACAGGGTAGATTATCCATCTGGCATGCTCCTCACCAGGCTTTATTCCTCTATCATAGACCCTGAAATCTGCCCCAAATTTGAGTGCCGTCTTGATTATATATCCTCTGTTTCTCATGTCCTTAAAGACACAATATCTTATCCAGAAGTTAGGTTCAATCTTTGTAGCCTTCTTCAGGAACGACTCGAAATCGAGAGTCTTGTTCCTAGAAGCTCTTATCTCTATCTTCTTTTTCTCTAGAAGATAAAGCGCCTCGAGAAGAGACAATTGAAGCTTACCACTATCCATCATTGTACCGTAGCGCGACTGGTTATAGAGCTCTCTTGATTCATCGCATGATTCTGCGATAGCGCGTTCATCAGAGAATACGGCGCGTATCTTACCCTTTTTTGGCTTGCTATCCAAGATTATGTCCTTAATCTTGAGCTCCATCAGATCCAAACCACTCATGATAAAAAGATTTCATACGTGTTTTTAAATTTAATCAAAGAACGACGATAACGGTTTTAGAAAAGCAACCAATTCCGAAACAATCAAGAAAAATTAGAATAAAAAAATAAAAATAGAAGAGTTTATCTCTTCTTCTTTGCTGGTGCGCCTTCGACACTACATCCGCAGTGAGGAACCAAAGCCTTAATCACTCCGCCGACTACAAGTAATACGGCAAAGAACGCGAGCCAATTCTCAAAGCTTCCTGTCCATTTAGGCCATACGAAAATATTTAATAATATCAAGACACCTAGCAATGCCTTCAACCAACCATGACATCTTCCACAATAACATTCCATGATACCACCTCGCGGTATTATTAATCTATAAGGAGTAATAGGGCGACGTATTTAAAAATATTGCTGTTTAAAGCCTCGGCAAAATTTATAAACGTGTAGGCATTCTGTCGATATGTGATATGAATGATTGAGATAACATTTTTAGGGACGGCATCGATGGTCCCTACAAAAGAGAGAAACGTCATAGGAATATTTGTCAGTCATAAGAATAAAGGGCTTCTTTTCGATTGCGGAGAGGGAACCCAAAGACAGATGAATATAGCGGGAATAAACCGTAATCGAGCAAACTACGTTTTTATAAGCCATTGGCATGGCGACCATGTTTCAGGGCTTATAGGACTTATACAAACTCTTGGGAATCAAAATATACAGAACGACGAGAGGCCCGTAATGCATATATTCGGACCGAAAGAGACAGAGATGAGGATAGAGCACATGTTGCAGACGTGCATATTCGAAAATAAGATAAGGCTCGAGATACACGAGATAATCCCTGAAAGATTAGAGATTATAAAGATACTTGATACAGAAGAATTCTACGTAGAAGCGGCATTATTAGATCACAGCGTTCCGTGCCTCGGGTTCAGTATGGTTGAGAAGGATACGCGAAGGATAGACTTAGAACGCGCAAAGAAATTTGGATTGAAAGAGGGACCGATGCTCGGAAAGATACAGGTAGGAGAAAGCGTAACTGTAGATAATAAAAAGATCACTCCAGATATGGTCTCTGAATTGAAAGTGGGAAAGAAAATCACGATAATATTAGATACGGCGCCTTGCGAGAACGCCCTTCGATTGTCGGAGAATACTGATCTGTTGATATCAGAAGCGACGTACTCATCTGAACTTAGCGAAAAAGCAGAAGGATACAAGCATATGACTGCAAAAGATGCGGCTCTCCTTGCAAACAATGCGAACGCGAAAAGGCTCGTGATAACACACCTATCTCAGAGGTATAAGACACCTGAGAGTGTACTTGCAGATGCAAAGAACATCTTCGATAACGTCGAAGTCGCATACGATTTCATGAAAGTCAAAGTCGGCTAGACAGATATATAGAGTGTTTATCTGAATGGTCGTATGACAATGTACAATTTCAAAAGATATTATCAGACTGGCAGATATGAGCCATTATTCGAAGAAGACGAATACATAGGCAAGAGTATCATACAGCCGGAAGAAAGTTGAATAGGTGTATAAACGAAATATAAACCTATAATAGATATAAAAAAATAAATGAAAATAAAAAAAATTCTAAAATTTATTCGTCATGCGCTAAGGCATAGATCGCTTTCAATGCAACTATTATTGTCGCAGGAATTACAAACGTTATCAATGCATTCAATACTCCTTGTAATGCTTTCCCAATCTCAGCCACGCCATTTGGACCAGCGAAAACTGGACCGCCCATGTATGAGACAATTACAAGAGATACCGATGCAAGTAAGAACGGCGTAGTCTCTCTTCCAGTTACATTCAATAATCCTACTATCAATCCCAAAATTATAATAACTGACGTTGCTATGGGATTCTCTGTACCGCTGAAAACTCCAATCAGCAAAGCAACAACCACGCCAACAATAAATGCCCAACTTCCAATCTTTGCTACCAAGTCCACATCTTTAGCCATATCACATCACCTTCCATTTTTGAAATGAATTAAAGTAATGCATAATAACAAAGAATATTTATAAATTTTACTGTGCGGGGCAGTGTACCTCTCTTTAAGAAAATTTATAAACAATTATCCATTACATCAATAAGATAAAATCTATATACTAATATTCAGAGGTGATTTTATGATATGGGGGATAGTATTAGCGGCAATCGTTGTGCTTGTAGTTCTTATATTGATAGTATACTACAACAGGTTCGTCGTTCTAAAGAACAGGATAGACAATGCATGGGCACAGATAGATGTGCAATTGAAGAGAAGATATGATCTCATACCTAATCTTATAGAGACTGTGAAGGGATACGCCAAACACGAAAAGAAGGTGTTTGAAGAAGTAACAAAGGCCAGAAGCGCACTCATGGGGGCAACTACGCTAAAAGATAAGGCGAAGGCAAACAATGCGCTTAGCGAAACTCTTAAGAGCTTATATGCCGTTGCAGAAGCATATCCAAAACTTCAGGCAAGCGATAACTTCAAGATGCTTCAGGAAGAGCTTTCAGGTACTGAGAGCAAGATAGCGTATGCAAGACAGGCATACAACGATACAGTGCTGTCATACAATAACAGCATACAATCATTCCCTGGAAACGCTATCGCCGGAACTTTCAATTTCAAGGAAAGAGAATTCTTCAAGACAGATGAAGTGGAGAAAGCAACGGTGAAGGTAAACTTCGAATAAATTCTAAAATTTTATTTTTTATTTTTATAAGCGGGTGAATTGTATGAACGCATTTGACGAGACTGCAAAGAACAAATGGAAAAGTTATTTTCTAATATTCCTCTTCACAATAATATTGATAGCCATAGGCTATGTCTTCGGAGAGATATATGGACAGGGAAATATTGGGATAACTATATTCTTCATGATATTCGCGTTCATATTATCAGTATTGATGGCGCTCGTAAGCTATTATCTTGGAGATAAGGCCGCATTGTCCATAAGTCATGCATATCCTGCAAACAGGATCAATCATGCTCATTATATCAATTGTGTAGAGGGTCTTGCCATAGCCGCTCAGATTCCTGTACCAAAAATCTATGTTCTACCCGACCAGAGCATCAATGCATTCGCGACTGGAAGGGATCCAAAACATGCATCGATAGCTGTGACAGAAGGTGCGCTCAAGAAACTTAATAGGGTCGAATTGGAAGGAGTTGTAGCCCACGAGATGTCTCATATAAAAAATTACGATGTAAGGCTCATGACAATAACAGTAATACTCGTCGGACTCATAGCTCTCTTGAGTGA
>CAZFVG010000056.1:0-5877 GCA_964522135.1 uncultured Methanosarcinales archaeon
AATATAAGTAGATTTGTCCTATCATTAATGGATCTAACTTGACTTGCCAGGGCAATCTCTCCAAATACTCCACTGATCCAATTGGCAAAATCATTTCTATCGACGGTAACGTGATGAGAAAAAGTGTAATCGTCCATCGTCTTTAGAGCCTCAACGAATTCGTGTATCGATTTCAGGGTGCGACCGTCGTGCAGATAAAAATATTTAGATGATTCCACAACAAATCCGGGCTTTACAGTTGAACCAGTCGACGCCGGCGTTTCGAGAGAAGTTTTTCCTGGTTCAGAAGTTCTCTTCAACAATTCACTGAGTAATTTCTTTAATTCCTCGGATTTTAATCGCATATCAGTCTCAAGCACCGTATTTATCTTTGCAAGAAGATCGAATTTTTGTTTATTTATCAGCCACGAATGTTCAAGAGAACGTAACTCTTCAAATGTATGTCGCGTTGCGTTATTCAATTCAGTAGTAGAGAGATAAAATGGTAATCCTTCGCTACGATTGTCGTGATAACCGGCCATCTTGTTTATTAGATCCTTCGATAACATCTCTTCTATCACAGATCGCTTGGATACATCACTTATATCTGTCTTTAATACAAATTCTTGGAATTCTTTGAAAAATCCTGAATCTAGTTTTGTCAGGTCATAATTATAATTAGGAAGTTGATATTCTTGTCCTGAAGGCCATGTGTTATCGGCGTATCTTTCTCCTATAGAAGATTGTTGGATCTTTTGTTGCTGAGTCTCAGGTTTTCTATATTCATCCATTACACTCTTGAATTGTCTGAGAAGATTCATGTCGAGTTGGGGAACTGATTCGTGGCTCGGCTCGATGTTTGTTTTCGCGTTAATACGCGGTAATTCTATCTTTGGTACAGAAACCTTAGGTTTTTCCTCGAGGGCTATGGATTGTTTTGGAGATTCAGATACCTCTGATTTGAGTTTATTTTCTATCTCGTATAAATCCTTTGCCAACTCTGGAAGGCTGCTTGGAGGATCTAGCGCTGCAGAATTCTGTTCCACTTTTTTTTGCTTAAATACGTCGAACATTAAATAGGCTTGATATCAGCCTTACTCACCTCTTTTTTTATAACTTTCACTCAGATGCACGGCATCTATAATATAAATGCAATATATATAGCGTAATATACCTGTTTATATTTAAAAATTTGACCTATTTGATTTCATAATATAATGCGACACTATTCACCGATCCCTTGTATGATCCAAGGTCTCCAGGAACCCTTATTTCATAATCGTAAGTTCCGTATTTTCCAGGCATCGACGGGTTTATTTTAGCCACAAACACTATATCCTCTCTGGATGCCGGATTAGCTTTGCAGCTGTATACCTTATCAGTGGAATCAGAGGAATCCCATAATATACCTGTAAAAAAGTTGGTGTTATTTGTGCTTTTCGCTATTGAAACATTGTTTATTATTGTGTTGAATATAGTGTAAGACGTCGTCTGTATAGGCTGGCCATTCGATGTGTATGTCTGGTTGATGTTGTCTGCGTATTGGCTTATGTTAAGGCATGTATCGACTTCAGAAAAATCATCTAAGGTGCTTGCGTTGTATCCTCCAGTCGTATTTCTTCCGAGGGCTGTAAGAAACGCCCATGATATTGATGAGTCAGAATCAGCGATATACACGTTTCCAGTCACGTTGTTTTTTATATTCCAATTCACAAGGGTGGTGTTTGATCCTATGGCGACTATTGCTGTCGTGAAATTTCCATAGAATACCTGCCATGAGGCGATAAAAGTAGTGTTATAATTTTTATTATTGCTCTCGTTTGATTCTGTTATGTTATTCTGAGGGTCAATCTTCGTATAGATAAGATGAGTGCCCTTCAAGGCAGTCCATGTCACATTGACAGTCAGGTTTGTATACGCAGAAATATTTCGGTATATATCACTTCCTATCTGGACGCCATTTATATCGGGATCGTTCTCGTAAAAACGTATCAAGACGTTCTGCGCGGATATGTTGGCGAGGTTGCTCGCGACAGCGAATATTGTAATATTGTCTCCCTCTGCAGGATTTTGATTGCTAAAATATACTGAAGGTATAGAAAGATCTCCAGTTATCATAACTGTGTTGTTGGTATCGTTGAAACCACAATTCCCGACTGTATCGCAGCATTGGACATTCCATAGATAATTGCCGAAATTTAGGTATATGACAAAATTATTTGTTGCATTATTTGTTGGCGAGGTATTTGAGCTGTTCAACTTCCATAGACCAGTAATATTTGTATATATGCTACAGTTCTTCAGCCTTATATCATACGGGATATAATTGAACGTTATATTCCCAGGTCCTAAAGCAGAATTATTCGGCGGGGTGGATAATTTAACAGAAGGTGGTGTTGTATCAACAGTGTATTCATACGCTGTCGTCGAATTCGTGTTTCCGGCAAGGTCATACGCCAGAACTTCCCAATACCATTTACTGTCAGCCCATGGAGTGTTATTTGGCACCTGATAAGTCAAGTTCGATATGTTAGAGATAGAATATTGATAATCAATGGAACTAAAAGAGCTGTCGTTATCTACTAATATCGTGTAATTGGCAAAATTGGTATCGTTAGTTTTTGTCCAATTCAATAAAGGAGTATTATTTTTCGTTATGGTAGCGTTCGCGGGTGTTGATAAATTGAAAGATAACGGCGGCGTTGAATCTACCTTTAGAGTAAGGTTTGTCTCATTGAACGCGCAGTTTGAAGCCTTGTCACAACATTGGACATTCCAAAGGTAGTTTCCATCAGCTGGAGATGTATTCAGACTGTTCATACTGTTATTTGTGAGAGAAAGAATGGTCGAGTTCAATGAAAATGCCCCTGAAAAATTTCCATATAACGAACAGTTATTTAGGAAATCATCTATAGGAGTAAAATTAAAATACAGCATCTTCGAAGGATAGCCACTTATCCAAGTATTATTTTTTGGGTAGGTCAGACCTAACACCGGAGATACATTATCCATAGTAACGCTTCGTGTGGAGGATGTATTAACATTTTTATTCGTTGAAGTATCGTAGCACGTTATGTTCCAATAATGCAATCCGTAAGTTAGCGTCGAATTTAATGATTGTTGAACGTTTTCTTGTACAGTAGTATTAGTATATTTTATAGAACTATCGACCCTTAAAGAGCAATTTGTGATATTCGATTCGTCTGACACATTATAATATAGATAAGTATTTACTGAGTTAGAATAATAGTTATCTATAGTCATAAGATTTATCGCAGGCGGTATCGTATCATTGATTGTGAAGTTTCCGGTTTTCGATGCGATGTTATTACTCGTATCGTTAACGTATACTGTATAGTTATATGTTCTCGGGAATGTAGATGTGTTGAAAGTGTCGAGATAGTACAGCTTATTTCCTGAAGAGTAATTCATTGTATAATTAGTGTTGTTTATCGATATCCAAACATCATCTATCTGAATGTTATCAGTTATATTAGCTGTGAAATTTATTATCTTGCTATAGTTTACAGGATCAGGTGCATCGCTTATATTGGTTATGTTAGGCGCCTGTACATCTATATAGTATGCAGTTATGCTTGTGTTATCCCAATGGCATCGTTCATTTCTTACGGCACTTGTGACGAGTATGCATCTTATTCTGAAGGTATAATTCAAGTAGGCAGTGAAATTGCTCAAAAAGCAATTATTTGAGCCGTTTGTTTGAAGTAGTGCCGTCGTCCAACTCGTTGTGGAGGAAAAGGATTGGTTCCATACGCAGTAAGTTATTGCCTGGGCGGAATTTTGTATCCAAAAATGCGCGCTGCCTGGATTGTTGTAAGTGCTTATTCTCCATAAAGACGAGAAACTAATATTCGTAAGATTAGTTCCCTTAGGAATAGATAGATTAAATACCTGATAGTACGAGCCTGTTCGTGTAACACCGTTTGCGGCTCCGCTCGCTATCTCGGCAACTCCATTCTGTCCACTGTCGGACGCATTCCAATTATATGCCAGATTTGTTCCCACTCCTTCTGTTAGCGTTGTCCAGCTAGTAGTATCATTTTCAAAATATTGATTGACCAAATATGTAGACTGTGTAAAGACCGGATCCGTATTATCTATCGTGAATGAGTATTCCATGCCCGGTATAATGTCCATTACCTTGACGAAATTTCCATTACATGTTCTCATTAAAAAATCATAATCTTTACATTTCCATAGGACATTCCCAACGGCATTGAAGGTTATCACTGCAGAATCAAAAGATAATCTGGATGGATCTATAGCAAATGCGGAGATGAACATCGACGTGTCATTTTTCCATGTAAGTTGAGATACTGGCAAGTCCTCGACAGAAAGGTCTACACCAGAAGAATAATTAAGGTTTTTGAAATGGATTCTTTGGATGATGGATGATGGAAAATATATATCCGTCTGATAAAGACGAGGATTTATTGTGTCATTATTTATATCGACAATGGATCCTTCTATGTAAGAGTTGTTTTCCTGATTTTTCATGACGATAAATGAATTCTTTAATTCTCCACCAGTTCCTGATATCCTAAAAAATTGTTTTTTCTGTGCCATATCTCTCGAGATATAAGAATTCAAGGCGTTTTTTTCGGTCTGGTTGATGTCTACATCCTCGCCGATCATTTTTGATATATCATCGATCGATTTCTGTTCATAATACCTCGCAATTTTTGCGTTTACGTCCTCGCCGACCACATTTGATAAACCAAGAGGATTCCCGAACCCAGAGGAAATGTTTTCGATATAATCCACTCCAGCAAGCACTTTACTGATTTCATCATTCACATTTCCAGACGGTAAAATACTTCTATCGACATAGAAACAATCAGCATATACCTCATCTATAAAAAGATAATATCTGCCAACATCAGGGCTATTGAAATATATCGTCGATTTTAAGGCATCATTATATTTATACTGTTTCAAAAAATTATTTTGTAAATCATAGTATAACAGGTATACGCCACTGGCGCTTGTATAATTATATTTAGTCATATCTACAGTTATCGGATCACCGAAATGCAATACATTACAAGAACTATCGCTATCGTGGACAGAAAAATATTTCTGGCTTATCAGGTTATAAGTGCTATTTTTGGCGTCGTAGACGCGTATTACATACGTACCAGACTGTTTAGGGTTAAACAGGACGCTGTCTCCGACAACGCCAAGATAATTGTATGCATAACTCGCGTCCGCAATGTTCTGTATCTCAAGATAAACACCATCTTGATTATTGCCAAAGTAGCTGTCTGCCGATTCAAATGTTATATTGACTATCTCGCCTGTGAAATAATTATCTCTATCAGTATGTATGACGAATGATCCGCCTGGATGTTGCAATGTACCTGGAAGTATTATAGAACTTAGTAATGGGGCGGCAATTATAAAATTCGGGATTAATAAGAATATTCCAACAACTAAGAGCAAGAGAGAGATTCTTCTCACATATCTTTTAGCGTAGATAATCTTATTCGAGAGTTGCATCTTCAGATTAATTCCCCATAAAACACGACCTGATTCACGCTTCCCTTATATGAGCGCAATGTTGCAGGCACTCTTATCTCATAATCTTCCGTGCTGTTATATCCTTGGATGGAAGTGTTTATCGTAGAGACGAATACTATATTCTGCGAACCGTTATATACTAGCCCGCCGTCGCCGTAGTCCCAAAGTATTCCTGTCTTGAAATTGGACGTATTAGTGCTGTTCACGACAGGCACGTTGAGTACGCGCCTGTTGAATAATGTGAAATTCTGTGTATCGATAGGAAGATTTGCCTGCGTATATGTCCTATTGACTGAGTCAGTCAGTATTGTCGAATTTATTTTCGTATCTAGAGTGTAAAAATCAGCGGATGATGAT
>CAZFVG010000057.1:0-5826 GCA_964522135.1 uncultured Methanosarcinales archaeon
GTCCCCATAACAAGTTTATCCATGCCAAATAATGAATTGTCAGGATGCCCAACAATCTTATAGAGATAAAGGAATAATATCGTGAGTCCGAAATAGAGTATGTGAACTATCGGCTTGAAGAATTTGAACGTCCATTTTTTTCTCTGCATATAATCTATCGTCCAAAGCGATATCGAAAGCAATAACGCACCGACCCACAGGCCAGATATCAGATCATCCACTCCATATGCTCGAAGTATCCCTACACCCGCACCTACAGCGATTATGCATACCGGACATACTGCTGATACGAAACCTACAGATATGAGGATGAAAATGATTACAAATATCGTCATTCGCGCAATAATATCTTTAAATCTCATGTTCTGACAACTCCGGCATTTCCTGGCCAAGTCAAGTTGATGTAATCTATTATTGCTGTGTCGCCAACATAACATTTATTCTCTATATATAAGACAGGTATGTCGATACTTCCTATAGAACAACTTGTCGACCCTCCCGCAGAGCATACGCTTTGATTATTTGGTTTCAATCCGCACAATTTTGCGACGCGCGCAAGCACCTGTTGGTTTCCAGCATCAGAAGATACCTCTCTCCATTCTATTGACGGTTTTACTGTGATGTTATTTCCTGAGATGAAAGCTTCTACGTTCTTGCAGTGAGGACAATCAGTCCCATAAAAGAAGACAGGTCTTTTAGCGAATTGTATCGAGATGAAGTAAAGCACGATAAGGATGAACAATATAATTATACTTGTCCAAAGAATACTCTTATGCGCCTTTTTCATTATGCATCCTCATCCTCTTCATATCTTCTTATAATAAACATTTGTAGCTGTTTTAAAAACTTTATGCACAGTAAATATACAATTTATACTACGTATTGTGATTGATTTACGTGTGATGCTCTAAGAATGCTGAAACACCTTATAAATCATTAACTGAAATCAGTTTCATTAGCAAGAATCTCCTCAAATCTTGTGAATTCCTCATTACTCAAGTCATATAGCCTCTTGTCAAAGAGAAAATCTTTCGTTATCTTTCTGACCTCATTTTTCGTCTTTCCTGATATCCTTTCGATGACGTTCTTGAGTTTTTTATCATCAAGAAGGACAACCATTCTGTAGACTGAGTTCGTATCCCTTCGCAAGAATCTCACGATGACAGAATCCACACGCGGCATCGGGAAGAAAGCCTTTGGAGAAACATCCTTCAGAGACTCGACAATGAAGAGATGATTGGCAATTATCCCAATCCTATTATCTTTTTTAGTGAGTATATCGGAGAAATTTTTTCCAAAGGTCATGACGCATAAATCCATCGTTGTCTTGAATATTTTTCTCATCAAGGGCTCAGATATATTATACGGGATGTTTGCGACAATCTTATTGAACGAGTATTTAGCGTATAATTTTTCGAACCTTTCCAGTATGTTTCCTGTGACTTGGACGACGTTCTTGAGGCCTAAATCGGCGTATTCTATATCTATGGCTATGACTTTGCACTTCTTTGAGAGCTCTTTTGTGAGAGCGCCCTTACCGTATCCTATCTCAAGAACGATATCGCCAGTTTTAAGGTCTGCTGCATCGACCATCAACTTTATCAGCGACTTATCAATCATATAATGCTGGCCTGTGCGATCTAAGTTCTCATCCATAGTCATACACGAAGATATAAATTGCCTGATTAATAAATGTTTTCCAGATCCGCGAGTCATAAGAGTTCTTTAAACCAAAAACAATATAAACATTATCATCCAAGGACTATCATGAATAAAAATCTACAAGAAGTAGAAACTATATTAGGGCAACTGAAGAAAGAGGCTCAGACAATAAAAGACAAGTTATCAGGTGACGTAAAGATTTCTGAACGCAGAGGATTCTTCAGGAAAAAATATTATTCTATAAAAGACGATACATGCGAAGAACTCATAAAGATCGGTGAAGGCATGCTGGTGCTCGAGAAAAATGCCAGAACAATCGTAAACAGTTTTGCAGAACCATACAAAAATAAGTATTTTGGAATTGAAGGTTTCATAAGACAAGTAGCAAGTGTACTAAATGCTGGAAGGCAAATCCATCAGTGGAACATCGGACTTATAGAAGAATCAAAGACTGTACTCAAGAACAATCAATACAATGAGATGATTGCAAAATACCAAGAAATCCTAAACAATGCAAATACTGAAATGTCAGATCTCAACAATATAGTAGAAAGACTCCTAAAACTTAAGACAGAGAGCGTCATCAACGCCATCAGTAACATACCTACACAATTTAACTCCAAAATGTCTCTTCCAACAAAGAGTATCCCAAGCATAACTGCAGTAAAAGGAATATATCTTCCTCACTTAATGAATTATCTAACAAAAACGGAATATACAGACGAAAGCAAACTAGACGAAACTATACCTATAATAAAATCTGAAGCAGATAAATACATAGAAAATATGGATTTCGCAATCAAATTAGTATCGGGGCTTGACGAATTATCAACATCTAAAGAGTTGACAGATACTGAAGAATTATTAAATAAGACTATTGCAAATATACTGCAGATGAAAAGCACCATAGAGAGATTAAATAGCGTATTGAAAGACTTCGGAGAGGATTTGGATAAGAAACGACAAGAAGAACTAGAGAAGGTGTTAGTAGAAATAAGAAAGAAAGAGATTGAAGAATTTACAAGCAGATTCAGTAAATATAATAATTATGACATATCAACGATGAGCAGAGTAGATACTATTAATATGGCATATATAAGAAAATAAGCCGCATAAAATTCTAAATCTTTTTAAAGTATATCCCACTCTCGATATCACTGCGTTTTGTATATGGCGGCCCTGATGTAGCCTGGCAGCATAGAAGACTGTGGATCTTTTTGGGTGGGTTCAAATCCCACGGGTCGCCCTTCAATATTCTTCAGAATTTTAGAATATTATTAAAGATTATTTCTTTTCTGTGAACAATGCGACAACTGACTTATTGAATGCGATGAAGTATATTGTCGTGCCGGATATTACTAGGTTGATTATCGAAAATAGTATGGTTATACGTAGATTTCCGAGTCCACTTAAGAAAGATAATGTCGAACACACTATCAATACTATTCTGGCCCAATTATTTTTTTTCATGAATTTATATACTATCCAAAAGAATAACACTCCAAATATGCTAATTAAAGCTCCCATAAAGACAAACAGTCCAGGTCCTCCTGTGCCTAAAAATGATGGTGATGGAGAAGTTATTGCTGACCATATAAAATATAGACCTGTTCCTAATACTAACGCTGTGACAATATAATTTAGTATTACTATGATTGTTAGAATATTATTTGCTGTGTCTTTGTTCATCATATTACCTTATAGTATCTTATGTTCTAGAGTTTATATATTTACTCATAATTTATCTTAAGAATTTTTTTACTGCGTTTGCTACTTCTGTTGGTTTTTGGTCTACTAGTACGTGGTCGTAATGCTCTATTTGTACTATCTTCCAATTGTTTTTCGCTGCCGTCTTCAGGTATTCCTGCTCTGTTATCATCGTATCCTTCTTACTTGCAATCATCAAAACAGGGACCGTTATCTCATGATATTTATGGTATATGTGTGTCTCTTTTACTCGTCCAGTGATGCTGACGGAGTTCCCAACGCAGCGGACGAACACATCGAATTCGCCGTTGTTGAATCTTTCGAACAATTCCGTCTTCTGGTCATCTTTTAGTCCGAGGAACTGTTTCCAGAATATATCCTTCGATATGATCCTGAGGAATTTCTCCTGATTAAGAAGAGGGTTTGCCATGACGACAGAGAATTTTGCGCTTATCTCCTTATCGAATCCTGCAGGGTTCAGGAATATTATTGATTCAAGATATTTCTCTATCCGTTTATACAGCATGCCTGTCATGAGTCCAGACATCGAGACGGCGAATATGCTGAATCTCTTCTTGAGTATTTTTTTTGCAATGGCAATAGTGATGAATTTTTCTAAGAATGACGACATGTATCTATGGTTGTAATTATCCATCTTTCTGAGTAGCCTCGTCGTTTTTCCAAAACCAATCCAATCTATAGCAATCAATTGATAGTCCTTAGAGAGATATTTTGCTACGTTATCAAAACTGTCCCTTCCGTCTGAGCCGAAACCGTGGAGGCAGAGTATCTGTTTTTTAGAATTCTTTCCGTATGTAGTGATGTGTACTGATACGTTCTTGCCCTTGAACCTCATTGGCATGAATAATTCTACAGCATCCATAGCGTTTGAGAATCTGCAAATACTTTTAAACCTTACTATTATATAGTATATATGTAATGTTCATCCCAGCACGTCACAAATATTCTACTTACTAGCAAGTAACAACTGATAAAAAAATTTATAAACATAAAGCATTTACTATCAATATGAGCCTAATCCAAAACATTAAAAATTTCGGAAAAATTGCAACAGCCGCCGGTCTTATAACAATAGTTAACGGATGTTCTCAACCCGAAATAGAACAAAATAAAGATCTTACAGGAGACGGAATCCCAGATGTAATGATAAATATAAAATATGGCCCTCAGGCAGGAAAATGGTTATTTATCGGTCAAAAGGACGGAACATACCTAAGAACAAAAGAATGTGATAATGATGATGACCAGAGTGTCAAGTATTTTAAATCTGACAGTGGAGCAGTATATTTCTTTAACGGAAAATTCTACACACAATCACCACAAAAACCGTGATAATGAATAAATCGAATAATTTATAAATTACCTAAAATTCCCTTTCTATATTAGCCCGAGTTCCTAGAAGAGCGATTTTAGGGTTGTCTTACAAATTCTCTTCTAAACTTAGGATATGTAAATACATTTCAAATGTGATTATAATGGATACAAAAGAAGTAAAGAAACCGATGGGAAAACCAATGCCAAAACCAGCAGCTCCAGTAGCAGCTGACAAGTATGGTCCAGATTATAGGCATATCGTAAGAATTGTCAACACCGATATCAAAGGAGAGAAAAAAGTATTCATGGCACTCCAGAAGATAAAGGGCGTCGGCTGTATGTTCTCAAATTTTGTATGCTTCGCGTCAAAGATAGATCCTAGAAAGGCTACTGGAGACCTTACTGATTCAGAGGTCCAAAAAATAGAGGATATCATAAGAAATCCTGCAAAGTATAATGCACCTCACTGGATACTCAACAGAAGAAAGGATTATGAGACTGGACAGGATATGCATCTAATAACTACAGACTGGGACCTTAGCGTCGATAACGATATCAAAAAGATGAAGAAGATCAAGTCCTACAAGGGTGTCAGACACATGCTTGGACAGCCAGTACGTGGACAGAGAACAAAGAGCAACTTCAGGAAGAACAAGGGCAAGGTATCACTCGGCGTCGTAAGAAGGGCAGCACCTCCTCCATCGTCAGACAGCAAGGATAAGAAAAAGTAGTCATAGAATATAATATTAACAATCAAAGGTAACAAATGGGAGACATAAAAAAAATACGAAAGAAATACTCAAAGCCGAGTCATCCATGGAGAATAGAGAGGATTACAGAAGAGAACAAGATATGCGTCGAGTTCGGAATCCCAGGAAAGACAGAACTGTGGAAGGCAATAGCTAAATTAGAATCATTCAAAAACCAGGCGAAAGAGCTTTCAGCAAAAACTGACAGCCAGGCTGAAAAAGAAAGAAAGAACCTGGTCGCAAAGCTTCACTCATTGAGCCTCATAAAGGAAGAGACGCTTAATGCGATACTTAGCATCACGATAAAAGACGTCCTCGGCAGAAGACTTCAGACATTAGTCTTCAAGAAGGGATATACAAAGACGATGAGACA
>CAZFVG010000058.1:0-5762 GCA_964522135.1 uncultured Methanosarcinales archaeon
AGAATTCTCAGAACTGTATCATGAGCTAGATGACGTATTCCCAGCCACATACCAAGAGTACAGGCAAACAGCTTATCTTATTGCACAGTGTTCATCCAGCGCTACAAAGAAGATAATAAGCATGCACTAAATCTCTAATAATAACATTTATTAATTCTCCAAGTATTATATAATATTATAAAATGAAAAAATACACACTACATTTTAGAAACTCAGGAATACCTTTCTGCTTTGCAGAGATAATGTTTAAAGACAAAAATTCTTATGGAGCGTTTGATTATATCGTCTTCTATAAAGGCGGACTTCTAGAAGGATATCTTAGTGATAAAGGAATTAAAGATGCGAAAAAATTTGGACTACAACTTATGAAAAACCACGACATGGTATATAATAAAATGCTCGCATTTAAGAAAAAAGCGAAAAATTTCGAGTATACAAGTTGGAATGATATGAAAAAATTCATAGAAGAACTCGGAATAATATACTTATATTGCGAACAACCGGTGTTGGCTGGCATAGAAGAAATTTTCGAGAAATACTGCAAGAACCCGATAGAATGCCTTAAAGACCCTTCTACCTGTACATTTATTTCAGAAAAAGGTAAAATATCTCATGATATAATCTCGAAATTTGGAAGGATGAAATATGATTTACACGTCATCTTAGAAAAGCCTATGATATCATTTTTTAATGAGATGAACAATGATCCTGCAACATTTGATTTTACAGAGAAGGAAATTAAAAGTGTATTATCGAATAGCAAAAAATTAAAACCAAATAATACACAGATGGTTATAGTTGATAAGACAGTACGATTTGATTATGATGTCTGGAAGAAAAAATTTAAGATATACGATGGCATTATTAAAGGAAAAGGAGTATCACTAGGAAAGACGGTAGGAAAAGTCAAGATATTCCTCGACGCATTTGCACGCGAGAAAATACCCGACGGAACTATTATAGTAAGTGGAATGACAAACCCTCAAATGACGCCTTATCTAAAAAATGCTGCGGCCATAGTAACAGACGAAGGCGGCATGACATGCCATGCAGCTATAATTGCAAGAGAGCTTCATATTCCATGCATTGTTGGAACTGGCCATGCAACACAAGTACTAAAGGATGGAGATATGATAGAAGTTGATGCAGATGAAGGCATCGTTAAACTACTTTAGTGAACTGTTTTCTTACTTATAGAAATCCTTAATCAAATCTCTGTACAGTAGACTGATGCGTATTTTCCATGTTGGCGGAAAACATCTATAATAATTGCTCCACGTATATCTTTCATCTAAGAATATGATTATTCCTCTATCCGTCTCGCTCCTTATGCAACGGCCAGCCGCTTGGATGGCTTTTGTGAATGCTGGAAATAAGTATCCATAGTCCCATCCTTTCTTGAATTTTTTATCGTAATAATCGATTAATGCTTTTGTTTCTAGATCTGGTTTCTGGAGTGGCAGTCCAACGATAACTATTCCTTTGAGTATTCCTGGTAGGTCTATTCCTTCTGCGAAACTTCCAGTGATTACTGCGTTTAATAGAGCACCTTTATCTTTATATGACTCAAAATTTTTTAGAAATTCTTGTTTTTCTGTTTTTGTCATTCCAGGAACTTCTGTAAATATTGCCTTTGAAATTTTTGTATTAAGATATTTCGAGATTTCATCCATTAAGTAATAGCTTGGATAATATACTGCGATGCATCCATCAATCGTTTCAGCAACACCCTGAAGTACATTTGCAATCTCTTTGTATTGGTCTTGGCTCCGTGCTTCATATTTTGTTGATGTCTTTGGAATTATAAGATTCATTCTATTCTCTTGTGGGAAAGGGCTCTTCAATGTCAATTCTTCTGCATCAATACCAAACAATTCCTTGTACATCGATGTTGGAGTGAGTGTTCCTGACATTAGTATAGTTGAATAAGCTGCGTTTATCACTGGTGCCGTTATCAGACTAGGGTCGAGACACCTGTAGCTGAGCGTTATCATGTCCGTCTTGTCTTTTAGTTTCTTCACGCTCACAATCCTTGTGAATCCTTCATCCGTTCCTGTCCATGTCTCAAGAAATGTAGCAATCGATCCTATATATGAAAGGTGTTGTTTTTCGCGTACAGCATTCGCTATGAAGACCAATTCTGATATAAGCTCATCATAATTTTTTATCCGTTCTATAGACTCAGTAAATTCTTCTCGTGTTATGTATTTCTCGTTTGCGTTGAATTCAGCAAAATTCCTTTTTCCAACATCACCTGCTGATGTAAAATTTTGCAATGTGACAGCCTCTTTCTCAGGCGTATTTCTCGAGTATTTATTTTCCTGTTCACTTATCAGAGGTTTAGCCATAGATTCTAATATTTTATCTATATCTTCTAGAACGAGTACGATATCTGGAAAGCCATTCTTTTTTGCCTCATTTATTGCCCTCTTGACTGTTATGTTAGATAAGTATTCAGATACAAGATCTTTTACTCTATTAGGAAGATTATGAGCTTCATCAACTATTATTATAGCGTTCCTTAATTCCTTATTTGTTTTCTTAAGAAATCCCTCTCTTATCCTTGGATTAAATATATAACTGTAATCGCTAACTATTACTCGTGCATCTTTTGCCATGAGAAGCGCAGCCTCGTATGGACAGATATTTCGCTCCATACTTTTCGTAAAAATATTTTCGGTGCTTGTGACTCCATAGTCCATAGTTTTCAGATCTCTGAGAACGATTTCTGTCTCTGGTGTAAGTTTTGTCCCGGATTTTACGTTCCTGTAAAAATCACACTTGTCGTTATCTGTCAGCAGCCTACAGAATTCTGCGAATTCTTTTGATGGAAGACTGTCAACGGATGGTTGAAGGCATAGATGCTTTTTTCCAATTATGCTTGAGCCTATTATGTTTTTTTTGAATTTCTGGTTGATTTTTCTTAGAGTATCTATTACAATCTTATGTTGAGTGTGTCTTGATGTAAGAAAATAAATCGTGAGTTCTGGTTTTTGGACTATATTGCTTATTGCAGGGCTGAGTGATGCGGCCGTCTTTCCAAGACCAGTCGGAGCATGGACAACAAGGTTTTTTTTGTTTATTATTACATCATTAATCTTCCTTATCAGCTCATCCTGTGCCTCTCTAATCTCTGCATGAGGAAATAGAATATTTTCAATCTCAGTAAGCTCAAGCTCTGTCATGAATGTGGTAATTAGATAGAGGTTATAAAGATTCCTAATACCATTACCTTTATAAACCGCTCTTTTTTCCTATGAATGTTTCGAGGAAGAACACATTCCAGGGTTGCAAATTGGAATTGTTCGAGGAGAAAAATGACTGAAACAGAAGTAAAAATTGTGATAGATAATATCGCTAAAGAATTGAAGGGTATGATAAAACAGCCTGAGTGGACGCCATTCGTAAAGACAGGTGTCTCAAGGCAAAGGCCTCCAATGGACAAAGATTGGTTCTATACCAGAGCTGCATCAGTATTAAGAGCTGTTGCATTGAAGGGTCCAATAGGCGTATCGAAATTACGAACAAAATACGGTGGCAGACAGAACAGAGGGTATAAGCCTGAAAAGTTCAAGAAAGGTTCAGGAAACATTCTACGAAAGGCCTTGCAGGAATTAGACAAAGCAGGACTCACAAAACAGACAGAGAAGGGAGTTCACAAGGGTAGAATTGTAACTGGAAAAGGCCAGGCACTCATTTCAAAGTGCTCAAAGGTGTAAGAATGGCAAAGACTAAACATCCTAATAAAAAATTGAGATTAGCAAAAGCGAATAGGCAGACTAGGTGGGCACCATTCTGGACAGTTCCAAAAAAATATGGAAAGACAAGAAGAGTCCATCCCGGAAGACACACAGCAAAGAAAAGAAGCTGGCGTAGGACAAAGTTAAAAATCTAAAGGTGTAAAATGATAGAGCGAGTATATAATGTTCCATTGAGAAAAGGATTCATACAGACAGCAAGATACAAGAAGACAAAGAAGGCAGTGTCGACGTTGAAGGAATTCCTTGTAAGACATTTGAAACAGAAAGATCCTAAGAAGATACTTATAGGAAAGGTTCTTAACGAGGAATTGTGGAAGCATGGAATAAAGAATCCTCCAAGAATGGTAAAGATTACGGTTATTAAGGAAGACGACGGCACTGTGAAAGCAGAGCTTTATGGTCACGCATACGGACACATGAAAAAATCAGAAAAGGAAGCAGCCGAAAAGAAAGAAGATAAAAAGAAGGATACCAAAACAGAGGATAAGGTAAAGGCAGACAAGGAAAAGAGCACAGGCGCAGAGAAAAAGCATGAGCACATGGAACATATGCATGAGAGTTCCGACGTCCATAAGCATGACGAGAAACATGAACATGCCTCGCGAACGCACGAAGCAAGACCAGAGCTAGCAACACCAAAAAAGAATTCCAAGAAATAAATTCTTTATTTTTTTATTAATTTATTCCTATAGATATTCTTTAAATTCATTTTCTTCTAATAATATCATTGTTGGTTTTGTTACTTTTTCTGTGATTTCAAATACGAGAATATTAATCATGTCTCCTACTTTACAATGATGTGCTGCCGATCCTCTTACAGAAAATATTCCTGATCCGCGCTCCGCAGGCATAGCATACGTATGCCAACTCTTTCCGCTTGTTAGATTAAACACCTCTATCTTTTCATATTTCAAAATATTTGCTTTCTCCATAAGGTCTTCATCAATAAACAGACTACCAATATATCCCAAATTTGTTTCTGTGACTTTTGCATGATGTATTTTAGATTTTAGCATTATTCTCATTGTTTCACCTTGTATATAGGAAATATCCTTCCATAATTTGGTATTGTCTCATCCACAATTTTTAAGATGGTTTCGTATCTGAATTTTATTTCCTGATCATCTGTTACGCTGCCTATACATTGGCCGAACATCTCTACAGTTATACCCTCGCCAAAGTTATATACATTAGGGAAATTAAACGTTGTGTCTGTAGGATGTTTTCTCAATAGCTGAATGTTAGTATATTCGGATTTGAGCGGCGTTAATATATCATAACTGTAAAGGCCTGTTGCCTCCAGAAGCGCCAGTAGATCGCTTGACTTACTCATCACGTTAGATGTCAATTCATATGTGTCACGTCGTATGCTTAAAGCAGTTTTAATCGCCTCCTCAAGCATTTTTCTAGATTCTGATTCATTCACAACTTCACCTCTTCTCATACCTTACTATCCAGTATAGATTTTCTATACTTTCTATGTTTGTTATTCTTGCATCTATTCCTATGCTCATATCTTCTATTTCATTTAGCGAGTATGCTCTAGATTTTCCCCAAGCTTCTGATATTATAGTTTCAGTCTTTTCCTCAATGGAGTACGGGATGCCCAATGATTTATAATACGTAGTTCTGTCTAATATTGCTCCTTTTTTTCCCAGGCTGATTATTGCCTGTTCTCCTGTAACATCTAATATCCCTTTCAATACTTTATCCGGTTCTTCTAATACGCCAAGAGTATTCCATAAACATAGTGTTGTATCAAATTGATTATTGATAAAATATCGGCTTAAATTCCTGGCGTCTATAGACATTAGTATAACTGGGAGATTTAGGCGATCGCTCTTCCATCTAGTATTATTTTTTTCTCTTTCATCTCTGATCTTTTTTTGAATATCGTCCAGGTATTCTCTACGTACATCTATCCCTGTATATGAGAGAGCTCTTTCTGCTTCATCATTTTGTTCTAATCTTTCCTGCGCTATCCACTCCAGTTTTCCTATA
>CAZFVG010000059.1:0-5719 GCA_964522135.1 uncultured Methanosarcinales archaeon
GGACAAATTCTATATATTATACACAAAGGAGATAATAAAAGTTCCAAATGGTTATAGTCTTGAGATGGTGCCATTCTCGCACCTTGTAGGAGAGTTGAGGGCGCATTATGCAGGATTTTTCGATCCAGGGTTTGGGATGCCAAACGGCGCGTCTGGCGTTCTGGAGATAAGGCCTCATGAGAATCTTGTCATCTATGATGGCCAGCCGATATGTCTCATGGAGATATACAAGAACAAAAGCCTACCTGAAAAACCATACGGCATCGAGGGCCACAATTATAACCTGCAGCGCGGCCCAAGGCTTGCGAAATATTTCAAGATAGAATGATATGTAACTAAATATTTTTAATTTCTATTATATACGTGTTCTTTATATTTTCTTGATCATGTACGGAGCCTCGAATTCGTATCCGATTTTTTTGTAGTAATCTCTGACTCCTACTCCTGATATGACGACCATTTTGTCACGCCCATTGCTCTTTGCTATCTCTTCTGCGCGGTGCATTAGTGCTTTTCCTATTCCGTGGTGTTGTGATCTATTTGAATCTGAGGCGCCGATTGCCACTGCTTGACCATAAACATGTAATTCTCTAATCAGTGCACTGGTTTTGGTTATCGCTGGATGCAAGCTTCTGGGAGGAATTCTCAATCTTACGAATCCAAGTAATTTATTTTGTAGCTCCATACTGATGAAATATTCTTTTCCAGAACTTGCTTCATATTCACGGACGATTATTTCAGGTTCGCCTACCGTTTTGCCAAATCCTATTTCTCGCGCCCTTATGTCTTTGGGAACAACACCCTTCTCATATGCAAGTTTATCAACGTCTTGTCTCAAGTTAGTTTTCCCTACGCCTGCAGTTGTTGCATATGTAGGGATGTCCCTTTGTATTCTCATGACGCGGCAATATTCTGGGATGAATCTGAAAGCCTCGACAAGTATTTCTGCTGCCTCTTCAGTGCTGAGCGGTTTGAAGATTCCCTTCTCAAATTGTTTTTGTAAAGCCGTTCCTGGCATCACCATACACGGATAAATTTTTAGCATGTCAGGCCTGAAAGATGGATCATCAAAGATAGTTCGCAAACTTTCAATATCCCTCTCTCTGCTTATTCTTCCACCATCTACATCTGGAAGCCCAGGCATCATATGAAAATTTAATTTAAATCCTAAATCACGCAAGTCAGCGATGGATTTTTTTGAATCCTCAATACCATGTCCTCTATTCACCACTTTCAGGATTTCGTCATATACAGTCTGAACGCCGAGCTCTATTCTTGTAGCTCCAAGATTCAGCATCTCTAAACCTTGTTCAAGAAACGCCCAGTCAGGTTTTGTCTCGATCGTCAAACCGATGCACCTTATTGCTGCCGTCTCGTTTATTTTATGTTCTTCTTCGAGCGTCTTGATGTTTTCTCTCTTTAATTTCAGAACCTTTTCCTTTATCCTGTCGCTTCTTTCTTTGCCGTGTATGTCTCCTGGCAGTTCAAAGAATTCCCTGAAGTAATCCAGATCCAATTCTCCGTCTTTATAGAATAATTTGGAAAAATCGTTGAATGCCTTAAATGAATAATAGATGTATTCCTCTTGGTATTTTTTTGGGAACGCTGTGAATGTCCCTCCCATGACTATCTGGTCTACCTTGTCTGGATTCTGTCCTATGACTATATATTGTTCAAGTCTGTTGAATATTATTCTATATGGATCATACTCGTTTCTCATCCCTCGCATCGTACTTGGCTCTTTTCCAGTATATGATTTCGGGGTGTCTCCGAAAAAACTATGCAGGCCTCCAGGGCAGTATGTGCATGAGCCGTGCGGACAGTTGATGGGCTTTGTCATCGTCGCAATCACCGCGACACCTGAGCCGGTCCTCATCGGTTTCGTCTGTAGCGATGTCCTTATCAATCGTGCATCCTCTGGAGATGCGTTAAGGTATATCGCAATATCAGTCGGGACATCTTTTATAGAATATTTTTTACATAATTCTTTCTTATGCTTCGAGAGTTTTTCTTTCGAAGGTTTGTTCTCCTTAATCCACTCGATTATCTCTGTTGAGAATTCTGTTTTCATTTTTTATCACTGCATACGCATCTCTTATTCTTTTTGACGTTTATCTTTGTCATGCTGTTGTCTCTCATGTTTATTCTTATCAATTTTTCCTCTATTTTTCCTAGGACTAAATAATTGACGGCTACGTTGACTATTATAGATGCTACAGCGACGATGATGCTGTTCAAAACTCCTATGTTGCATGATGTCTCTCCCGATTTCTCCTGATTAAAACATCTGAAGCATGGACCATCATTTTTGTTGTCTATGAAATATATCGAGCCTATATCGCCTACAGCCCCTGAATATATCCAGTTTATATTATTCTTCATGCAATAATCATTTATGAGCAATCTTGCCTCTACATTGTCTGTGCAATCGATGACTAAATCTATATCTTGAGGTATTCTTTTGCCGATATTTTTTGATGTGAGCTTTTCGCTTATAGCCTCAATCTTTGTGAACTGCGATAATTTTTCTTTTGCAGCATCTACTTTATTTTTTAGAATGTCTCCTTTGTCGTATAGTATCTGCCTTTCAAGGTTTGTATCGTCGACTATATCATTATCTACGAATTTCAATTTTATCTCTAGTCTTGCAAGGAGGTTCGCGACAGTGCATCCTAGGCCTCCGATACCTACTATGAGAACTCTCTTACTCTTCAATTTTTCTGCGGATTTTCCGAATACTTTTCTTGTCGACATTATTTTTTCACCAATTGCAGTTCTTCTTCTAGTCTGCACGCGTTACAAATCTCTCCGGAGCATGCATCGCCACATCTCTTGCAATAATTGAACGATCTCTTTTTCTTCTGGGAGCGATAATGCTCCTTTAGCGTCGGAAGTATCTCAAGGAACGAGTTCACAATTCCATTCTTTGCGCCTGGAAGCTTATTCTCTATAGCATTTATCTCGTCCCGAACTACCGCTCTAAAAGACATATTGATATTAGGGCACTCTGCAAAATCCACCTTGAAACCCTTCAATAATGCAAATAATCTTGTCTCTTTTTCGAGCATGAAATATAACGGCTTCACTCTCGGGACGAATTTATCGTTGTCGTTTAATCCAGTGATTGGCCCGAGGCTTGCATTGTGCGACATGTTCCCAAGCAATAGATTCATAATGTATGACTGCGCTTCATCGTCGAGATTATGACCTGTCACAAGCTTTGTCGCACCAAGTTCCCTAGCCGTTCTGTTGAGGGATGTCCTTCTGAATATCCCACATACTGTGCATGGCTTCTTATTATGTTCTTTTATTGCCTTGTCTTTTATATTATCTAATGTATCGCCGAATTTTTCTTTGAATGATACTACATTAAGTTTTATATCATATTTTTCACAGAATATCTTTAGATCATCAAGGGTATGGTCCCTGTAACCAGAAATTCCTTCATCGATAGCAAGGGCAAAATATTCTATGTTATACTTCTTGCAGTATAATGACGTCATGTATAACGCCGCAAGGCTGTCTTTTCCGCCGCTCGTCGCTATGCATACTCTGTCCCCATGCTGCAATAGATCATACCTGCTTATGGTCTTTGTCACCTTTGATTCGAAATACTCAAGAAAATGATTCTTGCAATAATTCTGACCCTGTCCCTGATAGACGGCTTTCTTGTCGCACTTTGAGCATTGCATACCACATCATCCTCCAGAGACCACTGAGAGGATCTTTATGTCATCTGAATCTTCAAGATATTCATCCTCGAGTACAACCTCGTCATTTCTTACGAGTATGACAGCCGATGCGTTAATCCCTAATTCTTCAAGAAGTTTTTTGCCAGTATATCTGCTTTTTTTTATCTCGAGATTCTTGTTATCTTTCTCTATATATACCTTCATTTTATTCTCCCTGAGACTAATTCCCAGTTAGTTTTAGGAACAGAAAAGGATTTATAAATCTATTGCGTTATGTTGTGCTAGGTAAAAATAAAATTTTTAAACTAACCACCTCTGAGAAAACCATATGTTCCGCAGATGGAAGTTTGCTTTGCCGATTACTCTTGTCATGTTACTTTCTGGAGGCGATATCAATAGAGATTATAGTGCCTCTGAATATATTCCATATACTCAGAAGAATATCGAATCGATGGTTGACAGCTCAGCTATATATAACAGTATGCACGGATTTATAGAAGGAAATGAGAATATAGCCATTGCAATATATGACCTGAACACGGATAAGTTATTAGCCCATTATAACGCTAATGTCAGGATGCTCTCTGCTAGTATGATAAAGATACCGATAGCTATCGCATTCTTTGATCAGGTATCTAGAGGAAAGCTCAAATATGATGACAAAGCAAAATCATTTATGGATAGCATGATAACTCACAGCAAGAATCATGAAGCAAATTATCTTATGTCGTGTGTAGGCGGCACAAAAGAGACGACAAGATTATTGCGCAAAAATTATCCGCAAATATTCGACAGCATAAAAATAGTTGAATATATCCCTGAAGAGAGACGGATCGAGGGACAATCCTATAAAAATAGCGCTACAGCAATCGAGTATGTCAGGATGCTAAGAGAATTATGGAATGACAATATTCCATATTCCGATGAGATAAAAAGACTTATGCAACAGACTACAGGTAATCGCATCCGTGGCAAAGGAATACCGTCATTAGTTACTATATATAATAAGACTGGCTCGACCGCAAAGACGTGTGGCGATATTGGTATAATCTCAGGAAATGACAATTATGGAGAAACGAGATCTTATATCTTTGTTGGCATAGTGAATAAATCGGTCAGGACCAATCATTATGATTCTTGGATAGTCAAGCGAGGCGACCTATTGAGAGATATCTCTAGCGTCGTGTACGCTGAGATGAGAAGCCGCTATGTTCTGCCGTGATGCTATTAAGACAATACTATTATCTTGCCTTCAATAATCCCTATTCAAGGCATCATATATGGAACACGGCGCTTATTAGAGGAAATATTATCATCAAGAATGTCAGGATCATGACGATAATAGACCCTGCCCATGTGATTATATTATACGTTTTTGAATTGGTATATTCGCCCATTAATTCTTTTTTATTTACGAGTTTTAGCATGTATATAAGTATTATAGGTATCAATACTCCGTTGAGAATCTGTGATATATACATTACAGGTATCAATGGAATCCCTGGTATCATTATTACGACGGCTCCTATTATTATCATTGCTGTGTACAAGACATAGAATGCCTTTGCCTCAGAGAATTTCTTGTTTACTCCAGATTCCCATCCGAGGCCCTCGCAGACGGTGTAGGCCGTCGAGAGCGGGAGTATCGATGCGGCAAATATCCCTGCATTCAACAGGCCGAAGGCGAAAAGATAACTTGCCCACTGGCCCGCAAGAGGTTTTAACGCAATGGCTGCGTCAGAGGCATTTGTTATTGAGCCACCGACTTTGAATATGGTCGCTGCAGTAGCGATTATTATGAACAACGCTACAACGTCTGTTATTATGCATCCCATGATTACATCTATCTTGCTGTATTTGTAATCTTCTTTCCTTATGCCCTTTTCTACAACTGATGATTGAAGGTAGAATTGCATCCACGGTGCGATAGTAGTTCCTACAAGGCCTATCAGCATTATTATATAAGGCGAAGTGAACTGAAAGCTTGGGATGAGAGTATTCTTTGCAACCTCATGCCAGTCAGGCTT
>CAZFVG010000060.1:0-5666 GCA_964522135.1 uncultured Methanosarcinales archaeon
TAAGGCTCGGGATGGCAAACCCCGACCATATAGACCGGATCAAAGACGATTTGATTGAGACATTCAAACATCCTAAGATGTACAAATTTCTCCATATCCCTGTTCAGTCCGGGAACGATCGCGTGCTCAAAGAGATGAAAAGATATTATACTGTCAAGGAATTCAAAAACATCGTAAAGCTATTTACGGAGAAAATCCCTGATATCACTATAAGTACAGACATGATCGTCGGTTTTCCGACCGAAACAGATTCAGAATTCGATGATTCTCTTAGCCTTCTGAAAGAGATAAGATTTGATGTATTGAATTTTAGCAGGTTCTGGCTGAGAAAAGGCACAGCGGCAGAAAATATGAAACAATTACCGCCAAGTGTTATCAAAGAGCGTGGAGAGAAGATGAAGATAATGTTCAATGATATATTGGCGGATTCTAATAAGAAATTTATTGGACAAGAGATGAGAATATTGATAGACGAACATGGCAGGAATGGATATCTCATCGGGAGAAACGACAGTTATAAACAGATCGCAATATCAAAATATATAGACGATATATCATTAGGTGATTTTGTTGATGTAAAAATCATTGGTGCAAGAAACTATTATCTTATCGGAGAGATATCCGATAAAGATAGAAAAGATAATTAGACCTATATCTGGATGAATTGGTAAAGAACTCGGACAATATGGAATAATTCTAAAGATATGAAAAGGTATGAAAAACATAATATTTAAATACTATCCTTCTGTCTTATGATTGGGGTTTTTATATGAAGGAACGTGTTACGCTAACAATTGAGAAAGAGATTTTAGAAAAAATCGATGGCAAAGTTGATGGCTCTATAATAAAGAACAGGAGCCACGCTGTTGAGCTTCTTCTCCTTAAGGCTATGTCATCGAACAGATTGCGAAAAGGTATAATCCTTGCAGGTGGAGAGCATGACAAGAACAAGCAGGTATCTATACTTGATAAGGTTCAGGATAGAACGCTCCTTGAGTGGAACATAAAATTATTCAAGAGAAATGGTGTCAAGGAGATACTAATATGTATTCCTAAAGGTCGCGATGACATCAAACTTCAGCTAAATACTCAAAATATGGGTGTTGATATAAAATATTACGAAGAGGAATATCCTCTGGGAACAGCAGGATCGCTTAGGGCTGTAAAAGATTTCATTACTGAGACGACAGTCGTATGCTACGCGGATGATCTGAAGCGTGTAGATATGGATGACATGTATGTATATCACAAGAACAACAACAAGTTATGCACGATTGCCTTGACTACTGTAAATGATCCGTCAAGTCTTGGCGTAGTTCTCATGAACGGTAATAGAATAACAACATTCATAGAGAAGCCTGATAAGGATAATATAATGTCGAGACTCATAAACTCCGGAGTATTCATAATAGAGCCTGAGATAATAAAGTATACGCCTGATGGTTTCTCTATGCTTGAGCAGGATGTATTTCCAAAACTTGCAAAGCATGACAATCTCGTTGGCTATGTATTTTCAAGCCAGTGGCTCAGGATAAAGACAAAAGATGATCTCAAGTATGCAGGACTTGCTTGGAAGGGAATAAAATAAGGTTTGCGATTACGGTATTGATATATAAAATATAAATAAAATTTTATTAAAAATTTTTGCGAGGGTGAGATGGGATTATTCCACGAGTATGATATACGGGGAATTTATGGAGCAGAGTTGACAGAGGACTTTGCATACAGGCTCGGCTACGCAATAATCCAATTCACAAAAGCAAGAAATGTCGTCATAGGGTATGATTCGAGGCATGGCAACCTTAAACTTTTCTCCGCTCTGGCCAAAGCTATAACTGAACAGGGTGTTGATGTCATGCACTTAGGTCTAGTCTCAAGACCGATGCTAAATTGGGTCACATGGAAACATAAATATGATCTCGGAATAATAATCACTGCCTCTCACAACCCTAAGGAATATAATGGATTCAAATTCAATCATAAGAGCAAATTACTGACGTATAACAACGGCCTGAGCCAGGTCGAGGAATTATTGAAATCAAAAGATTTCAAGACAAAAAAGAAAAAGACAGGAAAAAAGGGAAGTATAATATCAAAAGATTACATAGACGAGTATGTGAATTTTTTATCCTCACACCTCTCGCCTGAATTCAAAAAACATGCAAAGAAAAACAACGTCAGGATAGTCGTTGATACATCGAACGGGGCATGCGGCGAGATAGTGAAGAAATTTCTTCTGAAAAACGACGTTACATATGAACTATTATTCCAGGACCCTGACGGAAGTTTCTTCTGTCATAATCCGAACCCTCTTGACGATAATGCTCTAGTTATACTTTCAAAAAAAGTGAGAGAGTTCAAGGCAGACCTCGGAGCGATACTTGATCCTGATGGAGACAGGATAAGATTCGTCGATGACAGGGGAGAGATTGTAGAGAACAACTATCTTGATTGCATCGTTATAAAAGACATCCTGAAGAGCAATAAAAATGCCGCAATAGTACATGATATAATCGCACGAAAAATATTATCCGAGACTATCCAGAGATCACATGGAAAAAATATAGTTTCTGAAGTTGGAACGTCGAACATTGTCCGTCACATGGCTGAAGAGAAGGCGATTTTCTCATCGGAGATGTCTGGTCACAGGTATTTCAAGGTGATGAATTATTATGATTCTGGAATGATGATGTTAGTCTATACATTAAACAGCTTGTATAACAAAGAACATTTAGGGAAAAGGCTTTCAAAATTGTGGCCTAAGTACGGGAGATATAGTGATTTAGGAGAGATAAACATAAAGATTGATAATAATTCACGCAAGGACGAGATACTGAAAACTATATATGAACATTACAAGAAGATGAAAAAACAACACCTTGTAAGACACGAGTATACAATAGACGGCGTTGATGTCGTGACGAAGAGATACTGGTTCACTATACGAAAGAGCAATACGGAGCCGCTATTACGACTAAGAATAGAAGGCAAAGACAAAAAAGAGCTTCTCAAAGTCAAGAAACATATAGAAAGCTTCGTCAAGTAACATTTCCAGATTTGAATGTATTCTTATCTCAAGATTTCTTCCCAGACAAGATGATGATCCTTATAAGCGAGCTTTGCAAACTTTCTATGTATCATCTGATGATGATTTGGGCATAGAAGGATGAAATCATGAAGGTTCCTGTGATTAAAGGCCTTAAGAATCTTTGAATTAGATTCTTTCTTATTATCAAGGGAATGTATCTCTATAATGCTTTCGAAGTCGCACACGAAACACTTGTTGTCGAGAGTGGATTTAATCTTATTATCTATGGTTTTTGTGTATTTCGTAGATTTTTTAGCGTAATATTTTCTGAGGCACTCGTCTGAGCAGAATTTCTGGTTCCTCTTCTTTTTTATTAGTGTCTTTCCGCACTGCAGGCATTTCCTCTTATTGAGGTCGAAGTTCGCGAATTGGTTGACGGCCTTCTGCCATGAGCCGAATCTGTCCGAGTATGCCTTGACGCTCGGGAAGTCATCCCTTTTTGTCAGGTCTTCCTCTCTTGGAACCCTCTTTAATTCAGCCATCAACTTCTTGAAATAGAATTCTAACTGCTCTTTGGTATATTTGCGCTTATGCATCTTCCCCCACAAACCTATTATATCTATAACGTATTTAAATTTAATGAAAATTAGTCCAATGAAAATATTTATTAATGACAGCTATTACTACATATTATGAAAGAGATAGAGATATTAGTACGAGTACTTGAGCCAAAAAAATCTGCGCTCAAGAAATTATCTAAATTCAAATGCACAGGAAAAAAAAGAGTTTATGACAAGTATTATTATCACCCTGCTAATAAGAATATGCAATGGTCTAAAAAACTTGGATTGACGGAATTTTTTAGGGTCAGGCGCAAGGGAGATAAGGCATATATAACGTATAAGAAAGATGTCTTCAAGAACAAATCATGGCTATATTCTGATGAGTATGAAACTGAGATATCTAATCCTGAAACTATGGAGAAAATAATTGAAATGCTAAAACTTAAACCCTTTGTAACAGTCGATAACAACAGGACATTCTTTTATCACGATGATTACGAGATTACATTCGAAGATGTCAAAGGTTTGGGAATATTTCTTGAAGTGGAAAGATTGAATCTGAAGGACGAAAAACCTGAAGATGTGAGAAAAGATATATTCAAATTCATCGATAGCACAGGAATAAAAGTCTCTGAAGAGATGATATCTGGAAAGCCTGAATTGATGTATAATAAAATACATCACAAGAAGGCTGTTGAGTATTGGAAAAACATGTGATATTATTTCCAGTTGACGATGATGTCGTCTGTCCTTTCGTATGGCCTTATATTTGATGTCTCTACTTTTGTCGTATTCTTCGCACCATGCATCTTTATTCCAAGGACTGCAATCATTGCTGCGTTATCAACTAAGTATTGATTCTCAGGGATTATGCATCTTGCATTCCTGTCTTTGCACATCTGGATTGCCATCTCTTTTAATCGTGTGTTGCATGCAACTCCACCACCGAGTACTAATTCGCTCTTTTCGCAGTGCGCCATCGCGCGCTCTGAAACTTCAAGGAGCATCGCAAAGACTGTCTCCTCAACGCTATAGCATAAGTCTTCCTTCTTTTCGTCCGTCATTTTTTCGCTTTTTATCTTGTTCTTGAGCAGTGTGAATAATCCTGAGAAGCCAACATCCATTCCTTTCACAAGATATGGAAGTTCAATCAATTTTGCGTTCCTTGCCTTAGCTCTCTGTGCCATCTGGTCTATCAATGGTCCGCCTGGAAACCCGAATCCTAATTCTCGTCCAAAGCTGTCAAGGAAATTTCCGACGCCTATGTCAAGTGTCTCTCCGAAAACTCTATATTTGCCGCCATCATACGCTATCACTTGAGTATTTGCGCCAGAAGCATATAGTAAGACTGGATCTTTTGCATCATAAATGGACGCTATCTCAAGGTGGGCTACACAATGGTTTACACCTATCAATGGGATGTTATGTTGTATAGATAACGCTCTTGCTACGCATGCGCCTATCCTTAATGCATGTCCTATCCCGGGTCCCTGCGAGAATGATATAAGAGTTATATCGCTAATTTTTGTGTTTGATTTTTCGAGGGCATCAATTATAACTTTATCAAAACACTCGACGTGATGCTCTGCAAGTTGTGCAGGTATCAGGCCACCTTTGACGGTCTTATACATATCGCGAACGTTGCTTTTGATGTTGAATTTACCTTTATCAAACTCTACGATGGATGCACCGAACGTGTGCGCTGTGGATTCTATTCCTAAGCATACTATTGATTTATTTACCTTCTTGTTAACCATACGTATAGAATAAAAGGCTGCTTTAAAAAGTTTTTATTTAGAAACATCCTGATACGCGATGCTATAATTGAGAATCGTTATATATCGTATATGTTCCTGATGTGTGGTATTAGAACTTTGCTCCACGTCTCATATTTTCTTTCATATGCTTGATCCACTACCATTTCGTCTATGTTTATCATTCTTCCGGAGCTTATTGATTTCTCGGCAGGAACTATATTTCCGTGTATATGCCTCTTGAATACCAACCCAAAGTGTACCCTGTCGACAGCTTCATCATATGCCATCAATGTCCCGACTATCCTGCACTGTTCAGGT
>CAZFVG010000061.1:0-5542 GCA_964522135.1 uncultured Methanosarcinales archaeon
TAGTTCGATGTTTTTTTTAACCAATTCATTCATAACTTTATTTTTTAAATGATATTTTAAAAATAATTTATTTAATTTCCATAATTTTTTTATATCGACATCATACGTCTTATCTTTCTTGTTATATGAATCGTATAATCTGTTATCTCTTATATATTTATTCAGGTCGAAATATTCCATTCCGCTCACTTTTGAGAGTCTCTTGCTTAAGTACGTCTTCCCTGTACCGGGCGTGCCCGTGATTGCAATTATCATATTATAGTTTATATTATTAGAATTATAAAGTTATTTCTTATTTCAACCTTGGGACTATAAACGCTATTATTGCGCATATTGCAACGATTATCCAGAACGTCAGCGCGTCGAATACCCTGAATGCGTAAAGGAGCATGTTTGCAAGAAGAACTACTATAGTGATTATAGATACAATTTTCTTTAACGGCTTGTTGTTTTTTGCTTTCATTTTAAATTCTTTAACTCCCATAAATTTGTTATTACTTTATCAGCGTCCTTGAAATCCAATTTCTTATTATGGAATTTTGTCAAGAGCGCAATGGAGTACATTCCTCCGCTGTTTGCGGCTTTTATACCGTCAAGTGCATCTTCGACAACTGCGCATTCTTTAGGGTCAACTCCGAGCCCTTCAGCTGCTTTCAGGAATATCTCTGGATCTGGCTTATGCTTCTCTGCATCATCAGCGGTGACTATCACACCAAACATACCATCAAGACCTAGCATACTCACAATATCTATCGCCCTATGTTTTGAGCTCGAAGTGGCCATGGCGATTTTAAATCCCTTATTTTTTAGTTCCTGCAACACTTTTTTTGGGCCATTTTCAACATCAATGCTACTTTTAAGAATTTTCTTCTGTATCTCCCATGACTCCTTAGAAAATTTATTGAGATCATACTCTTTTTTTAATCCGTGTTCCTTCTCAATAAGCTTTAACTGGTCACGTAGCGAGCGTCCCATTATTTTTGGGATTTGCTCATCTGTTATGTGTATGCCGTCTCTTGCAAGGATGCTGTTATGAGCCTTCCACACTACACCTGTAGACTCTATCAGAACTCCATCCATATCAAATATTATAGCTTTCAACTTCATAATTTTCCCCCACTCATTTCAGATTCTTCAACTCTTTCTCTAAATCATGTATGTCCTTGAACTGCCTGTATACTGAGGCAAACCTGATGTACGCTATCTCGTCAAGTTTCTTGAGATGCTTCATGACCAGATCGCCAAGGACATGGCTTTGGATGTCATTGCTTTCCATCTTATATAGCTCGGCCTCAATCTCTTCAACCGTTTTATCAATCTGTTCAGAGCTTATCGGGCGTTTCTCGCATGACTTTGTTATGCCTTTTATTATCTTATCCCTATTGTATGATTCTCTTCTGCCATCCTTCTTTACAATTTTAAGTTCAGGCATATCCACGCGTTCATATGTAGTGAATCTTTTGCCGCACGAGTTGCACTCTCGTCTTCGGCGCTCTGTATCCTCATCCGACTCTCTCTTATCAACGACCTTCAAGTCTTTTGAACCGCAAAACGGGCATTTCATATTGGTATATTATATGATATTATATATAAAGATTGTTCTCCTATCTCATGAGCAGCGTCATGCCAAGTTTATATGCAAGTATCGCTATGGCTATGTACGTGAAGAACCACGCTACGTTGAATATTAACATCAGGAGCATATAGAGCGCTATCACGATATCCATTATGCTCAAAAAATCGTTGAAGAAAATTGCCCCTTTGAATCCGAGATATAGTATGCACCATATATGAAATCTCCAGCCTGGTATAAAATCGAAATGCATTCCAAGTATAGACACTATCGAAAGAAGGTCCCCAACAAAAAATAACCATATTAGCATATATCGCCTCTGCAAGATCTATCGCTGCGAGTTTAGTATTGCAATTATATTAATATTCCACACCCTTGCGTGCAAGTATACCTTTTTCATAAGGATGCTTGACCAAGTTCACTTCTGATACATAATCTACTTTCTCATAGAGTGATTGCGGAAAATCTCTTCCAGTCATGATAAGTTCAAGATGCTCGGGTTTTCTTTTTACGAGATCAATCACCATCTCTTCAGTGAGCACTTTCCAATTCAGCCCCGGACCTACCTCATCGATGAACACTTCATCATACCTATCTATATCGCCAAGTTCCCTGTCCCAGAATTCTTTGAGGTCTACTTTTAAAGATTCAAAATTTTCTGGAGTGTATTTCTTGAAGTATGGATGGAGCGGTTGGAATTGCACATATTCAACCGGAATCCCTTTTGATTTCAGATCAGAAAAAAAATATTGTTCCCCAGTGTCTCTTTTGAAGAGCTGAACTATTTTAACTTTTAATCCCCGTCCAAGTGCGCGGACGACCATTCCCATGCCGGATGTTGTCTTTCCCTTGCCGTTCCCGGTGATTATGTGGACTTTGCCGAGTTTCTCTTTGATTTCGTCAGTCATGTTTTCTAGCTGCATTCGCTGTAGCCGCAATCAAAGCATGTTGGCTTGGAACATCCGCTAAGCATTCCGACGTTGTTGCTATAACACTTAGGGCAGCTTACGCCATCAACCTCCTTGCTTGTCTTGACGCCAATCACGGTGAGCATCTGCTGACCGTCTATCTGCTCAATTTTCCCTGTCTTTATCAGGTGGTCGCGGAGTGCCTTTGAGACTCCGTGTGGTATGCTATCCACGCGTTTAGAGCCGAACCCGAATGGCTTGTCGCCTTTGATGGAGTTTAGATGTTTGAGTATCTTTACTGGATCTCCTCCAAGTTCGAAGTATTTGGAGAGCATTATTCCTAGTGCGCCCGTAAGTCCTGAAATTTCTGTGCCGCATGGTGATATATTCAGGAAAATTCTCTTTGGTCCAAGCTCATCATAAGTTATGTTGATGTGCAGTGGTCCTTGGCCTGTCTGTACCTCATAATAATTTGACATTTCTCCATAGCCATGCTCATAATCGCGCTTCTTCTCTTCAGCTTTTGTTTCTTTTGATGATAGGTTTAGGACTTGGAAACTCTTGCTTCCGTCTCTATATATTGTTACGCCTTTTGCCCCTAGCTGATACGCGAGATTATAGACTGCGTTCACATCATCTATAGTTGCCTCGTTTCTCATATTGACCGTCTTTGATACTGCATTGTCAGTATACTTTTGGAATGCGCACTGCATCTTCACGTGATCGAAAGGCGTGAGATCGTGTGATGTCAAGAATAGATTCTGGATGTGTTCCGGAATCTCTCTTATTCCTTTGAGTGATTTGTGGTTCGTATCGATTTTTCTCCACAATTCTTCAGGTTTCATTCCAAAATAATTGTGTGATTCCGCCGTTCTCTTGAACAATGGATTTATCTCATAGAATACGTTCTGCTGGTCCGGTGTCTTTCCCTCTTTCAATGCATCAAGTCCTGCAGCGTTGTATCTTGTGTAAGCTACGGCAAAGAACGGTTCAATGCCTGCGCCCTGAAGTCCTGCTGTGATTCCTATAGTTCCAGTAGGAGCTATTGTTGTCCTTGCGCAGTTCTGTGGGTATGCTTCGATTCCCCTAAAATGTTTTCCATCTTTGTCGAATATGCTATCTTTGAAATTAGGGAAAACGCCTCTGCTTATCGCAAGACTCTCTGATGCCTCGAGCGCTGTATCGTTGATGAATTTCATCAACTCCTCACCTTTGCTGAATGCCTTCTCATCGTTGTATGCAATCCCTAAAAGTACGAGTGTCTCTGCCCATCCCATGACTCCAAGGCCTATTCTTCTATTGCTTTTTGCCATATATTCTATTTGTGGCAATGGATAATTGTTTATGTCAATTACGTTGTCAAGGAAATGTACAGATTCTGTAACGCACTCCTTTAATCTTGGCCAATCCATATCAAGTGTCTTTGAATCGACGAATTTTGAAAGGTTGATGCTTCCAAGATTACATGGCTCGTATGGTAATAATGGTTGCTCGCCACATGGATTTGTGGATTCTATCAGTCCGACTTCTGGCGTTGGATTGCTTTCAGAATTATTTATCCTATCTATAAAGATTATCCCTGGGTCGCCAGTCTCCCATGCACTCCTTACGAGCTCGTCCCAAATTTTCTTTGCATTCATCTTTCCTACAACGGCTTTGCCGTGTGGATTTATCAATTCATAATCCTGATTATTTTTTACTGCGTTCATGAACTTCTCATCAACTGTGACGCTTATGTTGAAGTTCTCAAGCATGCCTGGCTTCTTTTTTGCTTCGATGAATTCCATGATGTCTGGATGGTCATAACGCAAGATCCCCATGTTCGCCCCGCGCCTCGTTCCGCCCTGCTTTACGACATCTGTTGATTTGTCGAATATCTGCATGAACGTCACGGGTCCCGAACTTACGCCCTTTGTTGATGATACTGCATCGTTCTTCATTCTGAGTCTTGAGAAACTAAAGCCAGTGCCTCCACCGCTTTGGTGTATCTGCGCCATGTGCTTTACAGAATCATATATTTCCTCAATCGAATCGCCAACAGGAAGGACGTAACATGCGCTAAGCTGCTGCAATGGTCTTCCGGCGTTCATGAGCGTTGGAGAGTTCGGTAAAAATTCGAAGCGTGCCATAAGGTTGTAGAATTTTTTTCTTGTCTCTGCAAATTTTTTGGACTCTTTGCTGTTGGAATCAGCTATCTCTTGGAGATTTCCAATGAGTTTTCTGAAATTTGCGCTTCTTTGATTGTGAAGTTCAAGTCCTTTATGAAATAACGTCATGCTTCCTTTCTTTCCGTTTCCAAAATCGAATTCTTCTGTCTCATGATTGACGCCTGCGTATATCTTATCTTCAGGCATTCCCATGTTGAGCATGTCTGCAAGGGCTATATTATTTGCAATCGTAAAGAATAATTCCTCAGGTGTCTCAACGCCTCTTAGATACTTGTCTTTTATTACTTTTAGTTGGTTCTCTGTAAGTTCTATTTTTTCTAATTGCATGACTTCGGTCTTCATAATTCCCCCTCTCTATGCCATATGGCCTTTAATGATATCAATATATTGTGTCCAAGCTTCTAAATAGATTAGATAAACACCACAGGTTGTTCTGAGCTCCGAACTTATATATAAATATTATTGTGGTTAAACCATTATTTTTGAATGATTTCAACACAACCTATTGTGGTTTTTTCATATGGAGTAGAAAATAAATTAATCACTATATAGTGATACAACGATAGATTTATAATAGAATATTTAATCCTAATTATCATGTCGATTAACAAGAAAGCGTATACGCCCGATAGACTTGATAGACCTTTGTATAAGAGTCAGAGCATGAGCCTTATTGATAGGATAAGAGAAGATGTCTATTATGATATGAAAGAATCAAAAGAATCTTTTATAGATGACGTCTCAAAATCTTATAGAGGTACAATAGATCTTCTTGTCAAGGCAAGAAAAATTAACGTTTCGCTTGCCGCAGGAACACTTGCGAGCATCACATTCAATATCCTAAGTACACACTATGCCAAAAAACATGGATATGATAGCTCAGGGATAAATTG
>CAZFVG010000062.1:0-5500 GCA_964522135.1 uncultured Methanosarcinales archaeon
TCTTGTCGCAAAGATTACTGTAGACAATGAAGACACATTCCACCTGAAGAATCTATACAAACTTATACATGACTGGCTTGATGATGAAGGGTTCACAGACATGTATGGAAGCCGCGGTAGCGATGGTAATCCGGAAATATTTTATCTCGAGAGGATACTTGGATCAGGCTCCAAAGAACATAGGATAAGGTGGCGCGCGATAAGGGATCCCACAGACAGTAAATACTACAGATATTTCTTGAAGATAGATTTTACGACCGTGAATATGAAAAGTATAGAGGTTATGCACCAAGGCTATAAGATGAAGACAGACAGGGGCGATTGCATCATAGACATTGAGGCTTGGTTGCAGCTCGACTATAATGATGAGTGGCAGAGTCATCCTATACTAAAAAAAGTCGATAAATTATTCAGGAACAGGATATACAAAGAGCAGATAGAGACGCATAGGATAAACCTATACAAAATTGTGTACAGGCTTCAGAACACCATAAAACAATACTTAAAGCTCAGAACATTGTACGAGATGCCAAAACCGTTCTATCCTGAGAAGGGATTGTAATTTTTTGCTTTTAAGCATAATTTTGGTGCAGCTTTGAGATAACATTTTTATATCCATATTTTTTCCTATTCTCATGGATGATTTGATAAAAGAATTGAAGGGCATGGGCTCACGCGCGACAGGCGATGAGTATATTGTCATGAATTCTAGGTATGTGCCCCTTCCATTAAGTTTAGCAAATTTTCACGTCATATCAGATAAGATTTCTGAAACTTCTAATAGACAGATGATGTTTGTTGATGGTGGGAACAGCGTGATATTCGAGAGTGCCGGGCTTGCGTTAGGATATATCCGTGTAGGGCACGTCTTATACAACAAAAATATGAGAATAAGCAGGAATAAATCTGAGTTCTATATCTTGATTACCCAAAAGAACGAAGAATATACTGTAAGGACTTTTCCAGAAACAAGTTTCAACAACATGAAATTTAATTCAGAGGATGATTCCTTGAAGGTGGGGCTTGAAAGGTGTGAACCATCAAGAATATTATCGGTCATACGAAGATTCGCTGAGATAGAGCACGCCACTATTAACTCATCATGTGCAGATGTGATATTATTGGACGGGACTTTAGATGTTAGGTATCCGAATGAATCAGAATTCCTGAAGAAATTGCTCGCCACAAGAAAGGTTCTGGCGTTGAGCAAGACATGTTCTCTTACTACGAGAAATGGAGTCAGCGTAACAAGAAGGCTTTATGACATGAAAAGTGGGACGTGGTATTATTATCCTATTGTCGAGAATAAAAATCCGAACCATCAGGCAGAGATATATTTTGTAAAATGCCATGAGTATAGCAATCACGTATTCAGGTTAGAGTTCCAAAAGGATTTTAATGGGAGCACTGAAGAATCATTATTATGGCTTTTGCGCAATAGTTCGGACCCGATATTTTTAGGGTATCCGTATGGTTTTATCGATGTGGATCAATATGTAAGGATAAGTTCCGAGGAGAACATCATGCTTCAGACGATGCTCTCTGCAAAGATGGGAAAAGACTGGAATGAATTCAAAAAAGGCCTCAATAGCATGAATGCACATTCTATATTAGATAAGATAAAATTCTGAGTTGCTGTGCTCACATCAGACGTTGTATGCATTGATCTCCCGATTTATTTTTCATCGATTATGGAATATTATGGTTCGCTGGATAGCAACTTAAAATCCTAAAAATTTTTAAACAATAAGAGCGATTGGTAGTGTAGAGAGGTGAGTATGGCTCCTTTTACAACAAAATATGACATAATAACGATGGGTTCAGCGACTGTAGATGTATTTGTACACACCGATCCCGACCAATCTGAGCTTCTCCATGCGCACCATCATTTCGACCTATGTTATCCTTTAGGTTCTAAGATATTGATACATAATATTCACTTCTTTGTCGGAGGAGGGGGAACGAATACTGCTGTAGCCTTCTCGAGACTCGGATTGAAGACAGGCTACATAGGAAAGATTGGCAATGATGATAACGGAAAGACAATACTTGAATGCCTGAAGAATGAAAATGTAGAATTTTTAGGAGGTATTGACGGAATTTCCGGATATTCTGTGATATTAGATGCCATTGGAAAGGATAGGACAATATTTGCGTATAAAGGATGTAATGACGACCTGAATTTCAAAGAGGTAAAGAACTTAGACACATCTTGGTTATATCTTTCATCAATGATGAACGAAAGTTTTAGGACACAGGAGAAAATTGTCCAGTATGCGAAAACGCATGGAATTAAAATAGCATACAATCCTAGTCTATACATTGTTAAGAATCATAATCTAAGCCTGCTACGTATGCTAAAACATGTCGATATATTGACATTCAATAAAGAAGAAGCTCAGGCGCTTGTCAACGACCAGACAAATAATATATTCAATCTACTTTATGAGGTCCAAAAACTTGGTCCGAAGATAGTCATAATCAGCGATGGAGAGAACGGTGTGCATTGTTATAACAGCCATGACGAAACCGTATATGTCGGAAAGCCAAGAAGGGTCAAGGTTGTAGAGACCACCGGAGCTGGCGACGCATTCGCATCAGGATTCATTGCCGGGATAATACATGGTACGGATATAAGTTTCTCGCTCAAACTCGGGATGCTCAATGCAGAATCAGTCATAGCTCATATAGGAGCTAAAAATATCCTGCTGGGTCACAACGCGTTTAACATGGCTGAACGCGATAAACGTACGATATTTAAGAAAAAGTTATAAATGAGAAATATCACTTTATATTAAGAGAGTGTAAAAGAGGTGTGATATGCATATTAATGTCAATAAATTAATCAAGCACGGCAGGGCAGTATTTCTAGCATATGATCAAGGTTTGGAGCATGGTCCGCGCGATCTCAATGGGACTAATGTCGATCCTAAATACATATTCGATATAGCTCTTGACGGCATGTACGATGCAGTGATTGTCCAGAGTGGCCTTGCAGAAAAATATTATTATTCATACTATCGTGATATTCCATTAGTGGTCAAGCTCAATGGAAAGACCAGATTGACTGATAATATGCCTTTCTCTCCAACGACTTGTTCTGTTGACAGGGCTGTAAAGCTTGGGGCTGCAGCAGTAGGCTATACAATCTATCCTGGAAGTCCGATGGAACCTCAGATGTTCTCTGAATTTGCAAAAATTGTAGAGCAGGCGCACGATTACGGACTGCCGGTTATGACTTGGCTATATCCGAGAGGGCCAAAGATAGCAAACGAACTCGATACAGATATAACTGCATATTCTGCACGCATCGGCCTAGAACTTGGCGCTGACATATTGAAACTTAAATATAATCACGATGTAGAAGGATTGAAATGGGTGGTAAAGTGTGCCGGTAGGGCAAAGGTAATGATATCTGGCGGCGACAAGACTGATGAACATGAGTTCTTGAAGACTGCTACAGATGTAATGAAGACAGGAGCTGCCGGGATTGCTGTAGGAAGAAATATATGGCAGCATGATAGACCTCTTGCATTGAGCAAGGCTCTACGCATGATAGTCCATCATAACATGTCAATAGATGATGCGCTGAAATTATTGGAAGAAGAATCACACAAGAACGGCAAATGATTTACTAGTACTCGGCCTAATCTTTTTCTAAATATGCCTATTTCAGTCTTATTATGATTATCTTTCTTGTAAGAGATTTGTGAATGTAGTGACTTATTATGCTCTTTACAATAAGTTTTTTGGATAGGTTTTCTTTGAGGATTTTCTTGTAATCCACAAAGCTAGGCATTACTGCGACACAGTCTCCAGATATATTTCTTATGAATTTTTTATACAATTCTAATATGTCGTCTGTTTTCTTGCTGCTTTTGCCGTATGGAAGGTCTGTAACTATGTTTTTTAGGGATTTCACCTTTGTTGAATCCTTCTTTGCTAGGGAATAATTGTTCTTGTTGACGTTGAAATGCTTCATGTTGGTCTCTGCATCTTCAAGTATGTTCTCTGATATATCATACCCCTTAGTCTTTATTCCCATGAGAGCTGCCTCCATGACTATCCCTCCAGTTCCGCAGAATGGGTCTACGACCACGCTCTTTGGCTTAGGATTCAGAATATTTACAAGTGCCCTTGCCATCCGCGGATGCATTGCTGTGGGATGAAGAACAGGCCTAAAATGTGCCTTCCTATTCTCGTACTCCTCTTTGTTTACATGGATCAGCCTTGACACATCGCACCTGTTTTTTGTTATAAATATTTGAATAAATAAATCTGGGTCAGTCAGGTTCACTTTCGGCATAATGTTCTTCTCTATATTGTTCCAGATATACTTTGCGAAGTGCCTTTCATCATATGTTGCATCGTGATTATTATTGTCTATTCTCACGCAGAAATCTTTTTTGTAGTAGTTTATCCATGGATAAGAAGACAGCGACTCTTCTATATTGTTTATCTTAGTGGTATATAATAGATCAAACGTTTTCTTCGTGAATGCCAGCCTTTCTAATACTTTTATATTTTTCGACGCTATCGTGCAATACAGAAGATTACCCTCAAGTCGCGTATTGTTCATGTTCAAAAGCGATTCCGCTTCTGTACGCGCAAGTTCTATATTTTCTCCAGAAAGCATCAATATGTGCATACACGTCATATTGTCATCAACTTTTTAAATTTAATTCCTTAATGATGATTATGCCAACTAAAAGGGGACCCGGAAGGCCTATCGGCTCTAAGGTCAGACAGAACTTGATAGAGATATTATACTTCTATAATAGGCTGCATGGTTACGAGATATTCAAGATATATATAGAATTATATCCTCCAGTAACAATGCGATTGATATATTATCATCTTCGAAAAGGACTGTCTACAGGAGAGTTCAAGATATCCGGGATAGATAAGAAGACAGGAAAATATTCTTGGGGCTCTACGTCGGAGAACATCATGTATGAACTTGGGGAAAAGGCTAATCCTATGATAGAGTCGCACGTAAAAGTGTATTGGGAAAAGAATAAAAAATAGTAGTCACCATGTGGTGACCATGTCTGAAAATTTATAAATTACCTTCTATTACTAATACTATGAGAATAAATCCTAAAAAAGAAAAATTAGAGCCAATCATATACTGGAATATGAGCGCTACTGATGTAAATGCTGATGAAGGTAAGGCAGAATATTTCATGCTATTCATCAATGAAAGTCGACAGATAGAGGCATTGAAGTCCAGAACTCAAGTAAGATTTAGAGAGTTTGGCAGTTTAGAAGACTGGAAAGAGCACGACGCACACACAATAACTGGTACCGATTTAGGATATCAATTAGTAACATTCTCATCAGTAAAAGCGCCTATTGGAGTTGGTAATATCTATGAGAGCCCTAAGGGTAAGATAATATAGAACGAAGACCTATATCACAGAAAATTCGATTAGGGACTAGATGATTTCGTAGACAACTTCATAGCGCAGATGAAATGTTAAATCTTGTTTTTTGGGGG
>CAZFVG010000063.1:0-5446 GCA_964522135.1 uncultured Methanosarcinales archaeon
AGTTCGGGCAGAACTTTTGGCCGTAATGCTTTGTTACATGATGCTCTGCTTTTTTATCGTGCTGTGTATCATGCTTCACCGTTTTTTTGTGAGATTTCTCCTGAGCATCTTTTTTCTTGTGAACCTTTATCTTTACGTCTTTCTTCTTTGTACCATTCTTCTTCATACCATTTGTTATAGCAATAGTATTTATAAAAGTTCTGTAGCTTATCAATCATAAAGTTTATAATATAATATTTTCACCTATATACGTATGGATTGGAATCAGATAAAGAAAAATTCTAAGAGCGTATGGGATTTCATCTGGAATGATGATAGTATATGGAGTTGGATGCTCAACATACTCCTTGCATTCATAATAATAAAGTTCATAATATATCCTGGCATCGGACTGCTCATGGGCACAAACCTGCCTATAGTTGCAGTGATATCTGAGAGTATGCAGCATGATGGCGCTTTCGACAAGTGGTGGAGCAGCTCTGCAAGTTGCGACCAGAACGGCGCACTAGTCTCATGCACTCAGGAGCAATGGTATGCCTCTCGCGGGATCACGAAAGACGAATTCCTGAACTATTCGATGCATAACGGATTCAATAAGGGCGACATAATATTACTACTCGGAACGAACTATGATGATCTGAAGATAGGGGACATATTAGTCTATCAAACAAAACTTCCATATCCAGTCATCCATAGGATTGTTGCCAAGGGCGACGTCTTTGAGACTAAAGGCGACCATAATGCCCAGCAGATAGAGAACCCTCAAGTCAACGAGAAATATATAACAACAGACCAGATAATCGGGAAGGCATGGGTAAAGATCCCATACCTAGGCTATGTCAAGATATATTTTGTAGAAGCAGTACAGTGCATAACGTTCAATGGATGCACATTCGGGTGATTAAATATGATGTTCTGTCCAAAATGCGGCTCAATGTTGAAGCCTAAACTCATAAGAGATAAGAAGATGATGGCTTGCAGCTGCGGCTATATCGCTGAAAAAGGAACGGGAATGCTCTCATTCGGCAGCAAGAAGGCCGATCCAAAAGATGACATAGCTGTTATCGAAAAAGAGCAGTCCGTAAATACAATAGTCGATGAGGAATGCCCTAAATGCAAGAACCCTAAAGCGTACACGTGGTCGCAGCAGATGCGCGCTGGCGATGAGCCTGAGACTATATTTTTCAAATGTGTAAATTGCAGCAATACTTGGCGAGAGAGATGAGCGATAATTCTGTCTTAGATTATGTAAAAAATAATCATCTTGCAATTCTTGTAAAGCCAAATTCTCCAAAGACGCAAATAATTGGTTGGGATAATGATAAAAAAGCATTACGCGTGAACATCCATGCAAAGCCAGAAGACAACGAAGCCAACATTGAGGTCGTAAAATTCTTCTCTAAACTTCTAAAGAAAAAAGTTACGATAAAATCTGGATTGAAAAATCGGTTGAAGATACTATATATACAGTAAAGCTTTGTAGATTTTAATCCTGTAAAAGCTATTTTTCTTTGCTTCTTTCGTCTCGTAATGGTTACAGCACGGAAATGTTTATATATCAGTTTTTAATCTTTCAGTCTATTATGTTGTTGGGGTAAAATGAGCGATATTATACGTCCAAAATTCATTGATTTGGTTGTTGGAGGTCCTGATTTCTCTGGGACGAGTACCCAGATTGATAAGGATATAATCCCGTATCTACAATCTAAGAATATGATTGTGAGAGATATCCGAGGAAATGAATTTGATGCATTATTCCATTCCGAGAAGTTCTCAAAATTGAATCAGAACTATTTGTCCCTAAGGCAATTTTTAGAGGATACCAATCTATCTATGTTAAGAGATGATACGTTTTCCTCGAAGGCATGGTTTGTCATCAAGGAAACTATGTCAGAATTCTTGAATAGGGATATGTCCAAGAATACAAAGAACAGGCTTATTAGGCAAATGTATGACGCCTTAGAGGGTGTCGGTTATAAGAATGATTTGCGAATAGCATCAATGGTTAACAATGGGATAACAACGTACGTCAACCCTCTCAGCGCTGATGTATGGGTGGGCGAAGAGCCTACGCGCAGGGGAGCAGGACAAGTCAATAGGGTGATGGAGCAGAACAGAAGCAAATTCGGCTCTAAACTAAATGCAGAAAGCGCCGTATACATGCATCAAGGATATCGCGACGAAGAATTCTTGAGGTTCAGGGGACCGATAAGAGAAAATGGATTGATAAGCCTGCGCAGCAGGTCTGAAGAGTCAGGATCTTATCAAATATATGACGAGCATAGACTTCATACAGGTGTAAAGCCAGATTTTTATCGTTCTCTCCCAGGTCATAAGACGGCTTTTTCACATCCGCCGACACACATATTTATCGTGCATGGTCCTTTAGAGTGGAAGGTGGACGATTATCTTGCACTCAGAGAGGAGCGCACAGGCAAGAGAGTGCTTGACGATCACGAATCAAACTACTCATATCAATTATTAGTTAATGATAGATATGCGTCAGATTGGCTTGATCAATTATACAAGGATGGTTGCAAACCTCATAGTTCAACACCGCCAAAAATAATAAGATTCGATATCTATCATACAAAGGAACAATTGAAAGGCGAGATGATTGCAGAGCTTGAAAAAATATTGAAAGAGAGCGGCAGAACAATATAAAATCTGAATCTTTTCTATCAAAAATTTTCTAGAAACTTTTTTTAATCAATAAAAAAATAATAATAAGAATTTATTCTTCCGACTCTTCCTTTTCTAAGAATGAATCCAGCTGTTTGCTGTTCGACATTGCCTCGTAACTTATTTTCGCCATTTTTGTAAACCCCCGAACCAATTCTTAGTTGGCTCGCACCATCGTCAGTTAAATTTCGAATCATTCTTGAGAGACTAACTTATTTATAAATACGCCTGTGGTTGGAAACCTATTTGCAAACATACTGTAAAGAAAAACTATTTCAAGACTTATATGTTAGAGAATACAATGGATTATCTTCAAGTGACAAACTAAGCATAAAAAATGAAATTCATCTCAAAGTGGCAACCGTACTATCTTTTTAGAACTTGCTACCTCAAATATTTTGATTAAAGGTTTTAATAACCTATCCTTTAGAATTCCACTGCATCAAATTCTGTTTTTCGTGCTTGACTACATCTCCACTAACAGCATCTATCTTGACGTTTATCACTGAGAAATTTGCTGTGATGACAGTTACGTTCCATATCTGCCCAAACTCTGGAAGACTCTGAAGAAGTATGATATATTTTGATGCAAGATCGTATTTGTAATTTTCTGTCATGAGATCCGAAGTTATCGATAACGCCTCATTGTGCTTTATCTTTATTTTTTCAATCTCAAGCCTTTGGATGTACTCCTCTTTCTTCAAGGCCTCTTCTTCAGGATGCACAAGTATTATCCCGCCGCTTGGCTCAAATATAACAATCTTATCTGTATCTTTGCTATAATAGCCAATCTGCCAATTGCCTGAGTTCCCATCCTCAACGATTATGAACGCGTGGACAAGATAGTAATGCGGATTCTTCTTTATGAAACTCTTATACTCTTTTGACTCTTCGACCTGTCCGATTGACTCTTTGAAATCCATATATGTCCAAAACAGTCGAATGCTTATATAGTTTGCTGTTTACTAAGAGAAGACTTCAATATGTTCACGTCACGTTCATCCATCGGCTCTTTGTGAAGCTCGTTTACAAGCCACAGACCGCTCTCGCGAATCTTTTCTTTGGGTGAGAAATTGCCGAGCCATTCTTTAGAAGCTTTACATTCTTTACATGATGATACTGTTGATATTATCTTTGATTCAAGCTCCAGTCTTTTGTCCTTATCCTCAACTTCAAAGACAATGAACGTGAAATTATCCTGCAAGTATTTCGTTACTTGTTTTTCTACCTCTTTTTGTTTTGTAGGATTTATTTTTGATGAATTTTTTTCTTTCTCTTTCTTTGATGTCATGTCAAGCTCCCATGCCGATAAATATGCATCATGACCCTTGTTCAATAACGCCCGTCCTATATTTTTCCGGAATATACTCCTATCCTTGTTCTCATTGACGAAATGCTGCCAGAGCCGTGAGCGCAACTGGTCCTTTCCTGTATGTGTCCCGATTCGCACTATTCGATCGACACCATGCGCCTTCTCGCCTTTCTGGAACAGAATATATATCCCATTGAGCGGTATATCATCTGGATTGTATGGAAACTTGTATCTCTTCAAAGAATTAAACAACTTATGTAGCTCGAGGCAAAGATTCTTGTTCATGTTGAGTGATCTTTCATATATTTTAACTGCCTACCTATGCCAAGACCCTCGAGTGGAACGTCATAATGTCTTATGTGTGGGATGAGATATTTCCTGTATCTATATCCTGCGACGAACACTATCTCGTCCTTTTCAAGATCGACTAACTGTTCAAGTTTACTCATTATTTTTTCAGACCATCTCTGTACCTCACGCATAGGCATCTTGTTCAACGTGAGCTCGTACGGCTCGATTCTATCATCAAGTTTGAGTAATCCATATTTCGCGGACAAGATATATATACGGTCAGGATCGAGTGATTCTGCGTATGCAAGGCTGAACTTAAAGAACGGACTAATATACATCTCTCTTGCCTTTGCAGCATGATCGAGTTTCTTCTTGACGCACGAAATAAGCACGATTCTAGCCATGAGAGGATTATTGTAAGAATGTATATAAATTTTACTTCTTTGCCGTCTTCCAGGTATTCTCGAATAATTCTCTATAGCTCTTGGCCAGACCTTTGCTAGTGATTAATACTGCAAATATAGGTTTTGTACGATAAGATACTTGAATTATTTTGTCATTATATACCCAAAGATCTACTGGACTAGAATATATTCCTTTGCTGATGAATCTTCCCGTACCATAATATTCCTTTAAGTAATCCTTTTGCGACCTTATTTTCATATCCCATAGGCATCTTGCTTTTATCTTGTTATCTTTTTTCTTTTTTTGGAAAATGAACCAATATGACCCTAGGATCTCTTTAAGCATCCCTGAGGCGAATGCAAGATATTCTCCATCCGGTTTCAACTCTTCAAGCATGTTCTCGAGCAATGTTCTATACCCTTTCAGTCCTTGATATATGGTTGCTTCCTGGTGTTCTTCGCTTGATTTCAGTCTTCGTATTTCCAGGCTCGGCATGATACTTTTTATCTCAAGTTTCTCTTCATCTAATTCACGTTTTCTCTCGTCTATGTAATCTAATAATCTTTTTGGTTCAGCCGCTGAGAAATATTTCTTGTTGGTTTTTTTGACGTGGCTGATGAGTCCCTTTTTTTCGAGTCTTTCAAGGCTCTCGTACACTTTAGAGCTATGTAGCCCGCTCTTGGCTATAATCTTTCCTGTTGTGGATTCTCCTATCTCTAATAATGCCAGGTATAATGTGATTTCGTTCTTCGTAAG
>CAZFVG010000064.1:0-5428 GCA_964522135.1 uncultured Methanosarcinales archaeon
GCTTTGTACAGTGTGAATACCATTGCGCCGCCAAGCAGTAGGTAATCGACTTTCTTCAAGAGCTCTTTTATCACACCGAACTTTGTTGATATCTTTGCCCCCCCTAGTATTGCGGTGAATGGTCTCTCTGCATTCTCGAGATTGAGATATTTGAGCTCTTTCTCTACAAGAAATCCGATGCATCCCGGAATGAATTTTGTTATGGCCGCCGTTGATGCGTGAGCCCTATGCATCGTTCCGAATGCATCATTCACGTATATATCGCCAAGGACTGACAATCTTTTTGCAAAGGCTTCATCATTCTTCTCTTCCTCTGCATGAAACCTTAAATTTTCAAGCATGACGACTTTAGCGTCTTTTGGATCGATATCGATGCAATCATCGAACTTGACAACAGTTATCCCAAGAAGTTTTTCAAGTCGCAACGCGACTTTATCCATCTTCAGTTTTTCAACTACCTTGCCGTCAGGCTTTCCTAGATGGCTCATTAGAATTATCTGTTTAGCGTTATGTTCAAGGATATACTTCAGAGTTGGAAGGGTCTCTACAATCCTGTTGTCAGAGACAATCTCGCCGTTAGGGTCCAGAGGAACGTTGAAATCGACCCTTATAATGACGCGTTTATTGTCGAAATTTACATCTTTTATGGTACGCATTGAATCGCCTTATTTAATAGTATGATATAGTATATCACTCAGATATTGTTTAAAAATGTTGCTGTTATATTCGAGGCGCTTGATTATATCATTTGGAGTTTGCCTGTGTCGTATGTATCTGTCTTGAAATATTTTTAGTAATATGGTGTCTGACAGTAATTATCCTTACAGTTTTTGTTTGGAAAACTTTATATAGCTATACTTTCAGTAACCATGTATATTATTATGTGGCATTATTTCGGCTGGATTGAACGGGGTTTATCATAATGCAGGATTTGCGGGATTCAAAAACTTATGCTCTAGGCGTTGTCGCTATTGTTGCTATAATCGCTATTGTCTGTATCACGATATATCCTCTTCTTCAAAATCATTCATCATTGACTTCTCAGGACTTTAATTCAAGATCATCGGTTTCGTTACAGAACTCTGCAGGAAATTCTATCCAGAACGCAAATTCAGATTCAGCCGGCAAAGCATACTCTGTGCCTTCTGCTAATAACGCTCCAAAGAATCCATCTCCTCAAAAAACTCCTATTCCTCCATCAAAAGTTATCCCTGTATCTTCAGTCTATGGATCCAAAGCCTCTACAAGCGTGATATCCAAAAGTAATGGCGTAGCCTTTGCAACCATAGATTCTCAAAATCATGTATCTAATGAAATAATGCCTGTATCTACTCAATCTGCTGCATCATCGAAAAGCATATCCTCATCTTCGGATAAGATAATAACGAGCAGCGATTCTTCTACCGTGACATTTTCGGATGGCACTAAAGTTTCATTCAAGGGTTATATAGTAAAATTCAAATCGCCATCCGTTGCCGAAGATTACGCTGCAAAAAAGAAACTTTTAGAGGCTGTCTATTCAATACTTGAATCTGCTAATAATCCTACACCAAAATCTGGAGCGTCAAACCCGGCGATAAAATCTCCAAGCAGCGTTGCTGCAAGTGATTCCGCGACCATAGCCGTCGCATTGAAGACTGAGACTTTATCATATTCAAAAAAATTAGATACTGAACATGTCTCTGCTGTAAAAGATATGGCGATGCAGACAGGGATGACTGAAGCCCAATTTTCAAAGAATATATCTAAACAATTCAAGGATTCTATAAACGGCGTACTCGTAAATCTTGATGATACAGAGGTTGCTCAACTAAAAAAATCTTCATATGTAGATTCTGTCTCTCCGAATTATGCGGTCCATATATCTCTAATGGACTCTGTCCCGCTTATAGGGGCAAATAAAGTGTGGAATATTACCGCCAATGGAACGACATGCACTCCTGGTAGCTCACAGTGCTTAACAGGAAAGGGAGTGAGGATTGCGATAATAGATACTGGCGTCGATTATACCCATCCTGATCTAGGAGGATGCTTTGGAGCCGGATGCAAAGTTGCGAATGGTTATGATTTTGTGAATAATGATAATGATCCGATGGATGATATGGGTCACGGAACACATGTAGCATCGATTGCAGCCGGAAAAGGCGTGTTATATGGTGTTGCGCCAGACGCGACAATATATGCCTACAAAGTTCTTGACAGCAGTGGAAGTGGTTACGATAGCGTTATAATAGAAGGCATTGACGCCGCGATGGATCCTAACGGCGATGGAAACCTCGATGATCACGTTGACGTAATATCTATGAGTCTTGGCGGATCTGGGAATCCGGATGACCCTATGTCGCAGGCGATAGATGCCGCATCAGACGCTGGCATAGTGTCCGTTATTGCCGCAGGGAATAATGGTCCATCTTCAAACACTATAGGAAGTCCAGGCACATCAAGAAAGGCAATTACCGTCGCCGCTACGGATAAACAAGATAACCTCGCATATTTCAGTTCAGTAGGGCCAGTAATATGGATGGATGATAATGGAACTACACATTATTTATTGAAACCAGACATATCGGCTCCCGGCGTTAACATATGTGCGGCTCAATCATCAGAAGACACTATATGGAACATTTATTACAATCAATATGGCGAGGATATACATTGTCTTGATGATAAGCACATAACGCTTTCAGGGACGAGCATGGCAACACCTCACGTTGCAGGAGTCGTAGCATTAATCAAGCAGGCGCATCCTGATTGGACGCCGGATGATATAAAATTATTATTGCAATCGAGCGCCGTAGATGTGAACTATTCATATGTCGAGCAGGGTGCTGGAAGGGTTGATGCATTCAAGGCGGCGACTTCGCCAAGGCCTCCATCAATAAATCTATACGCTGCTGAAAATAGTGACGGCAACATAGTCGTCAGCGGAGACGCTTATGGAAATGGAACTTACGAACTTTCATATTCTGGAGGCGATTCTCCTGGAGGATTTACTCTGCTAAAGACAGGAAATGCATCAGTGCACAATTCTACATTTATAGCAATCGATCCGAGTGTCATAGGTGATGGTGTGACTACATTCAGGCTATCAATCGACACAGGAAATAATGTGTACGAAAAAAGATTGCTATATTATCAGAACAAGATAATTATAGATAACTTGCAGAGCAACGATATCTATAGGGCGGGGGACAATATAACGATACGTGGGAGTGTAGGCTACAAGAATTGTTCATTCACACTTTCATATATGGAAGATAACGTTGATAAGTTTGTCACAGGGGACATACCACAATCAGATGCCGATGGCGTTCTTGGTAATTGGGACACTTCACAGCTTTCCTCAGGGTCATATTCTATTACCATAGTGGTTAATTGTCATCCAAACACATTCCAGAAACGAATATCAGAGATTTATCTCGATTCCACACTTAGAGGGGGCTGGCCTGTACACGTCAATTATCTGAATGGAACTGACATGGGTGAGAAAGTACATTATTGGGCAGGATTTCTTCCACCTGTTGTCAGCGATTTGAATAATGATGGTCATAAAGAGATAATCACATATATCGGCGGACAGCCACCGGAGCTCACGGTATATAATAGTGATGGGTCTGTAAAATGGTCAATACCTGTAGCTGTCTCAGAATGCTCTAATTATGGCTGCGCTGGAGGAAACCTTCACATTCCTCTTGTAGGAGATTTGTATGGCGATGGGAAAAACGAGATAATAATCACTGTATTCAGTGAGTCAGAGAACATGACTGTTTATGCATACGACGGCAATGGCAACCTATTGTGGAACAATTCTGACGCCCCTTCCGATTATTTCCCGACATTAATGATGGCTGACCTCAAAAGCGATGGTAACAAGGAGATAATACTCAAAGGCAATAACGGCATGAATAGGTCGGTAACGATATTTGACAAAAATGGAAAGACGCTCTCGCATTGGTATCTGCCGGATATCAGTTGGATCGGGAGCATCGTATCAAGTCCGGCCGTTGGAAATTTTGACAACGATTCGGATCTTGAGATAGTTGTTGCAGGCCCTGCGCAAGGCGCTGGTGGGATGTGGGATAATAACACGTTCATTGGCTGGAATAATACTGGAGAGATAGACGTCTATAACATGGATGGATCCATGGTTCCAGGATGGCCGGTATATACTCCTGGTGTGATATTTTCATCTCCCGTAGTCGCTGACGTAAATAACGATGGCAAGGAGGATATTGTAGTAGGTTTGATGTATGCAAGCGATATATTCCCAGAAGAGGGTCTTGGAGGGTTATATGCATTCGATAGGAATGGTAGTATACTGCCTGGATGGCCACAGTTCAAGGGATATAATTTCTGGTCAACACCATCGATAGGCGATATATATAACGATGGGAAATTAGAGATAACAGATAGCAGGATTGGCTTTGATACATACCTGCTTAGCGGCAATGGAAGCACGATAGATGGTTGGCCACAATATACTACGTGGCAAGATTATTATTCTTCGATACGCGCTGATGTGACTGGAGACGGATCAGAAGATGTTCTTACAACCGCTGGAAACGGATTTAGCGGGGGTGGCGGAGTATACGCATGGGATAAGAACGGAAGCACTATTAGCGGCTTCCCTAAATTTACAGAGGTGGATGCCCAGGCGCCAGCTGTCGTAACAGATCTTGATAATGATGGAAAATTAGAACTGATTGCAAGTTCGGATTTTGATTATGATTTCGCAAACGCACAGGACAAGCATCGTGGATCATTATATGTATGGAATCTTGATTCACAGGTACCACAGAATATGTCTTGGCCAACATTCATGCAGAATAATGGTCATACGGGAAGATATTTATCCTCTCCTGCTCCTATAATAAATATCACGCCAGTTTGTGGTGATGGTATTGTCGAATCTGGTGAGCAGTGTGACATTGTATCTTCTAAGGTCTTTACATCCCCTACAACCAATGGAGGATTCGGCTTGAAACCGATATGCGACAACGCAGCTTCTTATAATCATTTCTGCCAGAATAATGGTTATACTTCTGGATCCAGGACAACTGCATATAGTGGTGGCTCATGTCTTACATGGTCGGGCAACGAATGGGTATGGCTTGATGGCGGAAGCACATTATTTAACATCAATTGTACGATGCTTGGACAGAAACCGTGCACTCCATCGTCAGGTGGCAATTGCTCTTACTGTGACGCGACGTGTAAACAAGTAGTTGTCACAAAACCTGCACCCGCTGTTTGTGGTGATGGTATCGTCGAATCTGGTGAGCAGTGTGATGTCTTATCTTCAAAACTTTTTTCTATGCCTAAGGTGAATATAGGCTATGCAACGCTTCCTGTTTGTGATAATTCTGATTCTTATAATCGCTTCTGTCAGAATAATGGTTATGCCTCTGGCTCTAAGGAGACCGCTTAC
>CAZFVG010000065.1:0-5331 GCA_964522135.1 uncultured Methanosarcinales archaeon
AGCTGCAGATCCCGGATATGCCGGGCGGAGAGCTGCACCGCCAGTTCCACCGCTATCAAGCCCTTGTGTGAGTCGTTTCATGTTATCGGAAAGGTTTCCTATTATCCCCGTTATCATCGACGTTATTCCTATGACTATGCCGGAGATCGCTGGAGTCAAAAATGATATCTGCGATTGAAGGCTGCTTATAGTGTCTGCCATGAGATCCTTCAATCTTTCATCAACGCGATGTATTTGCTTGATATATTCAGAGACGTTTATCAGTGCCTGCGATGCGACGAGCGGACCCTTCTTCGTACTTTCTACAAGGACCTTCATCGAACTTTCAATAAGGCTACTTGGATAATATACCACCGCACCACGCTTAGGGTCAAATATTGCCTCTTCAACGCTCATGCCGAGCTTCGTTATATTTATGCTCACGAGCTCAAAAAATTTCCCTGATGTCGTCCCTGACATTACGTCGGCAACTTTTGAAAATGCAATCTCTACAGGCAATCCATCTCCTATCCTGTTGCCTAACTGGAAGAGTGCTCCTGCAAATTCTTCCTCTAATTTTTTTGATTCATCCCTTATCTTTATAACATTCTGTGAGCGCAATTTGTAATATATTCCAAGTCCAATACCGAAGCTTAGAGGGATAAACAGGCTTAGTATCGCGGCGCCTATCCCAAATGGTCCTGTCAGATCGCCGGTAGTGCTGCATTTATATCCTAAAAGGTAGAATTTCATCGTCGCAGGCACGGCCGTAGATTTACAGTCTGTCGGGCTCGCTATAGGGTGTATCGCATAATCTTGGTCGACTCCTATATCAAATCCGGGAGCTACTGCGTGAAGCAGTATCGGCGATATTCCTATGAAAAATAAGACGAGAAAAACAGATACAGCGATGAATATTGGGTTCAGCTGGAACTCTTTGCCGCCGATATGGAATAATATATTGCGATGTTTTTTTATTAGAGGATTATTCTCTGAGATGTCAGTATCGCCATAACCTGTAGGCCTCGTACTAAGGACCATCCTGCTAAGATAGTATACGCCGATTGGAAGCGCTATATTGTATAACACAAACAGATGGTACCATTTGACCTGATCCATGAAACTCACAACGAGCGGCAAGATTACGAGGCCGAGTATTGGAAGCACAATCCCAAGCATGTTAAGCATCGTTAGAGGCCCTTGAAGATTATGGGCGTAATGGAGCATTTTCTCATATGTCTCATCAAGAACTAAGTTGAGGGCCTTCTCAAGAGAGTTCAGCCTCCTTGATTCGCTGTTCTCATACAATGATGATTCGATGAGATGCATGCCCTCGACGAATTCCATGCTGTCTTTCTTCCATGTATCAAGATATGCATCAAGAGATTCCTTGACGTTCGAGAATTTCTGTGTCTCTACATTCCATATTATCTTCTTCAAATCAAGGCTTAACGGAGGTGGCAGGTGTTCTGCCGCAAAATCTATGGCGTTCTCAAGATTGCTCGTATGTCTCATATAAGTTACGACATAGAACACGGCAAGGACCATCTGGTTGCTCGCTTTCATTCTCCAGCTGCGTGCGAAATATTCAGGAAGCTTCCCGAGCGGAATTATTAATATCATTCCGAGGACGACCGCAAATATCACAAAGAACATCGCAGAATTCGGATCTGCAGAAGAGTCGAGAAGAATGGGAAGAAAACTTATCACTGCAACTGCAAGTATGAGAGCTAATGGGCCTATGAACGAGAAACTCTTGACACCTGCTGGAGTCGCGTTGAGGTGGCACGCATCGATAGATTCCTGAAGTTTTATTGCGTCCTTCGGGTCAGGCTCTATCTTAAGGATACTCTCAGAAAGGTCGCATGCCTTCTCGTATAACGTCATATGCTTAGGCATCCATTGCTGCTTGAACTCCTGATATTGCCTGGATTCAGTCTTCGTCTCTTGAGACTTATAACTCTCGAACTCTTTTTTTATCTTGTCCCTATATTTCTGCTCGAAAGCCTTTATGTTCTCAGGATTCAGTTTATTCTCAGGATTCGACTTGTCCAAAACTCAACCTCTTTTTAATATCCGTACTTTTCAATATTTGTAAATTTATAGATGCTCATAAAAATAAATCATCAACAAATCTCATTGTAGTAAAAAAAAAAATCTTGTAAGATGCGCTGTATCAGTTCATCTTGTCTGTTTTATCATGCTGTCTCTTACAGCACGCCTTAGCCACTCGTTCCATTCAAAGGCTATCCTCTTGCTGTCCATAGAGCCGACCTCTTCTTTGACCTTGTCTGTTATCTTATGGAATTGATCGTTAGCTTCGACGACGAATTTTGCCTCGAGTATATCATAATTGTTCGTCTTTTTTGCATAATCTACAAGGGTCTGGATGTTCTTCGCCCTCAACTGTATGTTGTCCCAGACGGCGTCCCAATTCCCACTCCATTCCTTGACGTTCTCGGCAATTGATTTTATGACATCGCTGTCCTGATTCTTCAGATCATCGGTTATCTCAAGAGAATCAGTCTTTGAATTGTATTTCATCAGATCGACAAAACCCTTCTCAACTATCGGATCATTCTCCCAGTGTTTTCTCACTTCTGTTATCTGCGTCACGCGCCTCCATCTATGGAGACCGTCGGCAGATTTTATGGGATTTGCGACTATTATAACGTCAGTTGCCTTGAAGCTTGTCTTAGGTACGCCTAAATCATTGACTACCCTGTCATATACACCGTACGGACTATCGCCGTGGATTGTTCCTGCAACTACATTCGCAAGTGCTCCTACGCGCATTGCCTCATATAATGATCTTGCCTCTGTGCTTCTTACCTCGCCGACGAATAGGCACGAGTCGCCAAGTCTTAGCGTCGTCCTTATACCATCCTCTGCAGAGACCTCGCTTGAGCCCTTCGATAATGCAGAACTCACTTTCATCTGCTGGATGTTATATCCTAATTTTCGCAGTGATTCGGACGGCAATTCAAGTGTATCTTCTATTGTGAGCATTCTATATTTTCTCATCACTTCGACCATCACAGCGCCAAGGAGAGATGATTTTCCTGCACTTCTTGTTCCTGCAACGAGCAGTGTTCTTGAACCATCGATTAGGAATTGCATGAGTCCTGCTGCTTGAGCGTTTATCATCCCGTTCTTTATGAATAGTGCAAACGTCCATGGCTTGTCTCTGTGTCTTCTAAATGCGTACGCAAGTCCGGTAGGATTTAATGGAGGGCTTATGACGGCGACCCTCGCGTTCGCCGTCCCTGGAATGAGTATTTCAGTATCGAGGATTGGATTTGCTTCATCGAGTGGCCTTCCAGAGATCATTCTGAGTTTTGACGCCCACGAATCAGCGTCTCTTATCGTCGGAACTAAGTTCGTTCTGCAATAATCATAATCCTGGTGCACCAAAAATATGGGTATATGCCCCATGGGACTGTTGATAGTTATGTCCTGTATCTTTTCATCCTCTAGAAGCGCTTCTATTATCCCGAATCCTACTGTGTATCTTACAAGTATCTTTGCAAGCTCTTCGACCTCTGCATGTTTCAATTTCAGGTTCTTATACTCGGCAAGTTCCTCGATGAGATCTCGACCGATGTTCATGAATACCTCTCGCATTCGTGCAGGGTCGACAAATTCCTGACGGTCAGGCTGGTGCTCAGCCATTATCTTCCTTGCCATGTCAAGGACTTCATACTTCTCTTCTGGAAGCTTGAATTCGGGAGGGGTTATATGATATAAGTTCTGTACGTTATGCTGGAGCTTGAATATTATTACATCAGAATTCTTTACGCTGTAACTCTCTATTTCTGAGGCGTTCTTCGGATATGACGCCATGACCTTTGTGAACATGAAATCTGGTTTTATGTTAGGGGTGAATATTCTTCTGTATACGCTCCGATCGCCGAGCTGCATGCCGCCGATATGGCGCATCGCCGTTTGGATAAGCTTTGTTCCCTCGAGAACTTTTGTGACGTATATCAACACCTGAAGGAACCTATCCGTCATGGCACTGTAAGCATCATCGATGCTCTTGTCCATCTCTATCTTTTCCCTTCGTATGAGCCTTTTCATCTCGACATAGGCTCCGACAGGATCTTTTTTCATCAGGTTGAATAGTATGTTCTGCAATTCTGCATATTTTTGCGTCGCGACAGAAACGACCTGTGGAGTCTCTTCATTCATCGTCATGCCACGATAATTGAAGACAGCCTTGTGTTTAGATATAGTCATATATGTCCTTGCGAATTCTGCAAGTATCCTTGTCTGCGGATAATCGTATTCGTAATCACGTTTCTGCGAGAATATTATCTTAGTGACGTTCCTGTTCGCCATCAACTTATCGATAGTGTCCGCCATGCATCTCTCAGAATCTTCAAGGCTCGGAACCTCCATCGCATTCTCATAATCAATCCTTAAGACTGTATCCTCTCCCTCCTTCAGGACATCATACGAAGAATCATTATTATTGAATAACATATTCACCTCTCCAATGATTGATTTTATTAATTTTCATATATAAAGTTTGCTCATTTTCCGAATGAACGATGCCATTTTTTGAAATCATTTTTTTGATACCTTCCATAGCAGATTAAAGTATTCCATGAAGCTATTTGCCACATCCTGTGATTTTATATGTATCGCACTTATCTGTCTTCCAAATATTAGTATTACTGTCCTATTTGCGTATATGTTTATCGCGACTGGTGAAGCATGATCAATATATTTCGTCGATGTGCAAGGGTATTTTTTCGTCGAGTATAACTCTTCTGTCGATTGCTTCTGATTGCTATTGAAGAGCATCTTAGTCTTTATTTTTTTCTGCTCTCTCATCAAATGTATTTTCTCGAAAAAAGCCTGGACGACCGCTTCATCAGAGCCCTTCGTTCCACCAAGCACATAGCATGTATCGCCACCATGCAATAATTCCACCTGTTCCCTAAAAATAATCTCAAGACCGCGTATCCCGGACAATAATTCTATTTCCTGATCTTCTTTTGATGCATTGAATTTTCCGAGAAGGATGGGGAGTATGTTATGCGCTTGTATTTCAATATCCAGTAGTTCAGATTTTTTCTTCTGAACATAATTAAGTATCTGATTTGGATTGACAGCCTTGAAATGTTTTACGTTATCTTTCATATATATAGATACAAGACCCTTCTCCTGAAGTTTCTCAAGCAATTCGTAAATCTTTGAACCCGCGACACCAGAAGTGTTCACTATATCGCTTCTGGTAGAATCTCCAAGATCAAGCAGAGCGACGTATACCTTCTGCTCGGATTCTGTAAGGCCTATCTGTGACAGCACAGGCGTAATCTGATTCATAGTCCCCCCTAAGGGAGA
>CAZFVG010000066.1:0-5330 GCA_964522135.1 uncultured Methanosarcinales archaeon
CATGGCAGGACGCTAATATTGTTGATGTTTCTTCTGATTATTCTCCCTCTCGCGTATTCCAAGAATGCAGCAGGAACTTATAAGAATATTGATAATAAAATCGCAAGCGATGGATCTGCAAATGTAATAATACTGTTTGATGACGCGTCCACATCGCATGCAGATACTGACAAGTCTGACGTTCATTCAGACTCATATAACATAAATTCGGTGCACTCTAAGATGGAACGAGGCAATATGCCTGGCTTTCATAAGAAATCCTATCTTAAAATAATAAATGGATATTCAGGAACCCTAACGGAATCAGGTCTTCAGGCACTCAAAGACTCTGGCGTCAAATTCACAATATATGAAGATAAGATACTGCACGTCACCCCAATATCTGATGGTGATAACGCAATCGTTGCAGGAAACCTTTCTGTCGCAACATCAGAGATAGGAGCTAACTATTCATGGAACGTTCTGAACATCACTGGCTCAAACATAACTGTCGCTATCATAGATACAGGAATAACATATACTCATCCTGACCTTGGAGGATGTTTTGGCTTTGGAACCAATGCAAGTTGCAGGGTGTTTGATGGGTATGATTTTGTGAATAATGATAATGATCCAATGGATGATTTCGGGCACGGCACACATGTTGCAGGCATCCTCGGAGCAAATGGCACTCTTAGGGGAACGGCTCCTGACGTCAGGTTCTATGCCTTAAAGGCATGCAATAGCCAAGGTTCATGCCCTACATCCGATATTTTAGAGTCTATAGATTGGGCCGTTAACCATTCAGCAAACATCATCAGTATGTCGATAGGTGCATATGCCTCAGATGATAATTATGGAAATTCAGGAAAAGACCCTTTATCATTGGCGCTCAACAACGCAGTCGCAGCGGGCGTCGTTGTGGTAGTGAGTGCTGGAAATGATGGTCCTGGAGTTTCGACGATAGACAATCCTGGTTCTGCCGAAAATGTGATAACGGTCGGAGCGATAAACGATTCTGGAACGATAAACATAAGCGATGATACCGTCGCATCATTCAGCAGCCGCGGTCCGAGCGCGTTTGGAAGGCTTGATCCAGATATTGTGGCTCCTGGTGTTAATATAAATTCCACGTGGATAAATAATTCGTATAACGTACTTAGTGGCACTAGCATGGCGACACCGTTTGTCAGTGGTGCAGCTGCACTCTTGCTCGAGTATTATAAGAATCTCGGCGTCAATCTTACACCTATGCAGGTCCGTTCAATATTGATAAGCTCAAGCAGCAACGTCTCTGGAAAGATATTCGAAAGAGGAGTAGGAATTTTAAATATTCAGAACGCACTATCATCCGGACTGATGTATTCTGTCTCTCACGTAAACGCTTATGGGCAAAGTGTTATTGATGACAGATGGGAATTTTTGGTCACTCCGAATACTGCAAGTTATGCAAATATTACAATAGCCAACAATAATAATTACAACGTGACTCTTAACAGTATCATAGATATAATACAGAATATGGAAAATAATATTACTTTAAATTCGAGCCAATTGAAGGTACTTCCAAATGTAACTATCGTCAATAATAGCAACTTTACAATCCAATTGAATTTCACGTTGGATAATTTCACAACAACATATGCGACGACTTACGGCGGGATAATAATCCTGAATGGTACTGGAAACAATGGCACGACGAACATCAGCAAAAGCATTAGGATTCCTTTGGTGATAACTGTGCCGATGCAGTATTCTGTATCGCTTAATCGCACAATGTATAACAGCGCGAATGCTCCATTCTATACTGATGAGGATGTGTATTACTATGCGTATTATCATAATTCTTCTGAAAAGATGATTGTTGTGAATGTCAGTTGGTATAATGGCAGCGACAACTTGAACCTGTATCTATATAATTCGACTGGAGATTTCGACAATAATTCGAAGAGTGGTGTAGGGACTCTTGAATCCGTAGGGACCGTGAAAAACGATACAGTGAAATGGTTCAGGATCGATGGCTATACGTTTGTCTCTCCGATAACATTCAATATAACTGTAACGATGCTAAACGATACGACTCCGCCGATAATATCGAATCCATCCCCTAACTCTGCACAATCATATACAACGACAAGCGTCATCTTAAGCGTGAACACAGATGAGAGCGCTACATGCAGGTATAACCTCACCGACATCTCGTACGACAATATGACTGGTTTATTTAACGATAATGTTACAATCCACACTGCAAGTTATAACGTAAGCTCCGGCACATCTTACACGATATACGTTCGCTGCCGCGATACATTGAACAATACTGATAATTCATCTGTAACGATATCCTTTAGCGTTGACAGTGTTCCGCCACCGGCTCCTGTCTCTCATGGTGGCGGTGGAGGCGGAGGCTCTGCATTCGTGCCGAGCAATCCAAATTCTGTAACTCAAAGTGTAGATGTGGTACGTTCAGGAGAGTATAATATATCGATATACGCCTCTAACATTCCACTTTCACAGTTGACTCTCGAATCCAGTTCAGAATCGAGAAACGTAATCATCAAAGTATCGAAAGAAGATTCTCCAGTTTCAGAATATCCTGATAAAGTGTATTCCTATCTTGAGATAAATCACACAAATCTTCCAGAGGATTATATCCTTGAGGCAAAACTTTATTTTTCTGTAAGTAAATCCTGGCTTGATAACAACAGTATTGGAGAGGATTCCATAAGCCTGTTCAGGTATTCTAATGAGACTTATAATTGGACGGAGCTTAGTACCGAAATCATGAATGAGGATGCATCTAACGTATACTATGTCGCGTATAGTCCCGGACTTAGCCTTTACGCAATAAGCAAAAAAACTATCAGCATAGATAACCAGAAATCTAATATCATAACGAACGATACAACTAAGAACCAGACTTCGCAAAATGGTCTACTGAATAATTCGACAATGAACAACACCGTCGAAAATTCTACGCGCAATAACACTCCACACATAACTTCGAACAATAAAAATACGCCGCAGCTTTCAGGACAGACCGCGATATCAAGAAACACAGTGATAGAGATAATAGTCCTAGTCCTGTTCAGCGTATTCATACTTGTACTAATCCTTGGAATAATAATACGGAACAGGGGAATCAAAAGATACGAAAAGGATATTATTGATGAAACAAACAAAGAATTTAAGAATACAAAGATACCTCGTAATAAGTTAAGATGAAAATCATAATAAAAATTGTAATGAAACAGATGGTCTACAAAAAGATACTTGAGGGTATATGAGATTATTTCTATCGATAAACTTAAGCGAGGATATAATAAAAGAACTGTCTAGATTACAGCAGGCTATAAAGAGCAATCTATCATCGATGGATAAAATAAATATGGTGAGGCCTGAATCTACACACATCACCGTAAAATTCTTCGGCGAGGTCGAAAAGGATAAGCTTGAGCACATACTTGCCGCACTGCGTTCAATAAAATTGAAAAAATTCGCTGTCGAAGCGGACAAACTTAATTATTATACGATGCCCAACGGCAGACCACGCGTCGTATTCCTGTCATTCAAGAGATCAAAACAATTGACAGACCTGCACGACGCAGTGGAAGCGAGCCTTAAAGAATTAGGATTTTCAAAGAATGACTTCAAATGCCACGCGACACTATTCAGAGTAAAATATCTTAAAGATAAGTTCAGATTGATTGAAATATTGAAGCATGTCAAGGTCGAGCCTTTGAATCTTGAGATAAATTCTATGGAGCTGTTCGAAAGCATCCTGATCGAGAAAGGCCCCGTGTATAAACTAGTCGAGAAATTCGAATTGGAATAGGTCTATTTTCTTATATAGAATTCTTTTTTATTATAGTTTTCAAGGATTTTTTCACTCGGGAAATACATCGGAGTTGGAAGTTCTTTCAGATCGAACCATCTCCACTCTGTAATCTCCTCTGGTTCCATAATCTTCGGCTCTCCCTCAAATTCTTTAGCAAATAATCCTATAGTTATGAAATGTGCCGTCTCTATAATATCTTGATTAACACAGATGACTTTTACGTCTTTTAATTTTATTCCAGTCTCTTCGAAAACCTCTCTTGCTGCTCCTTCTTCAAATGTCTCTCCAAAATTTAACTTTCCACCCGGCATCGTCCATTTTCCTGCACCGTTCAGCTGACTTGATGCCTTTTCTGGGTCATCGTGTCTTTTTCCAAGTAAGATTTTGCCGTGTTTTAGAATCATGACACCAAATCCTGCTCCTATTTTCTTTTTTTCTTCCATTTTAGATTTATAATTCAATCTTTTGTTCGCCGAATTCGAGTTTCTTCACATTGTGCGCAGAGATTATATCGTGCTGGATGCTCTTATATTTAGGATCGATGACGAGCGTCTTCACTTCATCCTTGAGGCTCTTCCCTTTCTCTTTCTTTGATTTCCATATAAAACTGTTGAGCGCTGTGATGTCGTCCTTTTCTATTTGTACATCCTCATATATCTTCCATTCAGAAACAAAAGGCTCGAAATGAATATCTTTCCCGCGCAATTCTTTGTATATCTTATACGTCATCATAGGAAGGACAGGAGCTAGCATATTCAAGACTGCATCAAGCACTTTGTTCAACGTATATACGGCTGCATGCTGCTGCTCTTTTGTGAACTCTTTTGACTGGTTGTACGCTCTGTTCTTTACGAGTTCGATATAATGCGATGCAAACGTCTCCCATATGAAATGTCTTATATCGACTACAGGCGTATGGAAATCATATTCAGGGTAATGAGAGTTGCATGTTATTATAAGATGGTTTGTCTCGTTCATTATCCATTTATCGAGCGCTGTGAGATACTTTTCAGCCTCAGCCAACTCTTGAGGGTCGATCTGCGGGAACATAGTTATGAATTTTGACGCGTTCCATAATTTTGATATGGTTTTTCCAGCTCCTTCAATCCTTTCGAACGAGCACCTGAAATCTGTCCTTTCAAGATTTCCTTCAAGTGCCGCCCATAACCTGAATGGCTCTGCACCGAATTTATCCAATACTTCCTGAGGGCTTATGCCGTTTCCTGCTGACTTGGACATCTTCTTGCCATTCTCATCGATGATGTGATAATTTATCCATACATTCTCAAAGATGCATTTTCCTGTGATCAGATAATCTTTAAGTAAAGTATAGTATAGCCACGTTCTTGTAATCTCTTTTCCCTGAGGCCTCAGGCTGCATGGCGAATGATCCTTGAAGAATCCGTTATCCTTACTATATTTTAGGATATATAATGGGCTGTTCGAGCTATCAAACCATGTATCAAACACTCTTTCCTCGCCTATGAATTCAGTGTGGTTGCATTTTGGGCAC
>CAZFVG010000067.1:0-5166 GCA_964522135.1 uncultured Methanosarcinales archaeon
TTAGTTCCGAGTTGAATCTGGGATAGGATCTACTCTACCAGCTCGCAGCGTTCCTTAGCCCTTCTGTGATATCAGCTCGCATAGTCTCATTGATATTTGGGCTTGCAATATTATTGTTAGGGATGAAACTCCTTGATAAGTTCTTTAATAGGAAGGCTGCGATAATATTTGGTATATTATATTCAGTGATACCATGGGCCGTATTCACGTCTGTCATACTTGATAATGATGGTACTGTGATATGTCTTGCATTCATAGCGATGATGTATTTTACGTTGAAGCTCATTGAAAAAGAGTTCCGTGATAACAAATATTTCATTATTGTCGGAATCCTTTCAGGATTTTTGGTATATCTCAAGCCCTTGCCATGGATATTCGTTCCTGTGTGCAACGTACTCGTTTTTGGATATTTCATGTTGTATATCAAGAGAATGAATTTCAAAAAATTTCTCTATAACATGATATTTTTTGCTATTGGAGTGATAATCGGCATAGCGATACTTGCACTTATACTTTATATCGCTCTCGGATGGTGGGGTGTATATGGTGTTGTTATAGAGCCTATAATGTTAATTGGAGTGGATCCGCATGGCATCTCTGGAGCAGGTTTCCAACTACCGTTCCTGCTAGAAATAGCGACATCTTTTATTTTCATATCACCGATAGTCTTGCTTTTCCTTCTGAACATATTCTCAAAGAAGAAGGACATCAAAGATAAGTATATCATATTCATGGTCCTATTCCATATACTTGAGATATTTGGTATGCTCTACATGTACAACGAGGCATCGCTTAGCAGGTACGCGTCTTTTCTTATGCTTTTAGCCCTTCTTTCAATATCTATACCATTATCAAAAATATTCGAGACAAGAAAAATACTTTTTGCGGCGATTAGCGGACTTGCGCTCTCAATAGTATATTTCCTTGTCGATCTTCTTCCTCACAGGATACTTGATTTCTATCCAAAGAGTGCATGGATAAGTAATGTATTGAAATTCAAATGGGATTTTCTTGTGCCGATAAACGGCGCGAGCGGACCTATGGGTTTCTACGTGCCGTTCTTTAATATAGCAATCCCTTTCATCATATGCGGCTTGCTTTCGGTTATCATGATAGTTCTTATGTTCAGATCATATAAAAATAAAAGAAGAGATACTAGAAAGAAAAATCAGAAAAATTTCGACGGGACAATCAGTAGCGTGGCCCTTGCCATTCTTGTAATATCATTATCATATGCATTCTATTTCAGCATCCAATACTCCTACAGCCCGACATCTCCATCAATCAATAACATAAATGTAAAGATTAGAACTGAGTGTGCTTCAGATTATTATTATGTATTCAGGAATAGCGCCGGCATCTCTGTCCAGAACAACCAGAGCCATTTCATACGTGTCAAGGGGATAAATTTCGAGTCAGAGAATGATGCGGCAGCAGTCCAGAGCATCGTTGATTCAAAAGAGCACGTCTGCGTCATTGATTTTCCTCAGATAAGCAAGTCGAGCATCTTATGGGATTCTCTTACGACGAAATGCGTTTTGCATAAAGAATATTATGACCACGGGTTGCCGCTCGGATATTGGTTCGATTGCTGAACCAATCGTCTGCTCGTATCAATAGAATACTGGCATATCGAGGATTATTTTAACCAATGTTTTCTTATAGGATAGACAAAAAATTCATACAGTACTGATATTCCGAGAGACCAGAACGCTTGGCTTGTAGTTCCGCCTACAATCGTCTTCTTTCTTTTTATGGCATCTCTAAGATTGCCTTCGAATATAGTATATCCATTCCCCACATCTGTCGGCAAATGGCCGTCACTTGATCCGACGGTTGCAAATCCGTATTTTTTTGCAGCGACCTTTGCGGCATTGTTAAGTTTTTTTGTGTTCCGGGAATTATGTATCTCTATAGCATCTATCTTCCCCTTCAATTTATTGATAGGATATCTCATGGACATCGAGCGTGTATATGTTATAGGGTGAGGGATGATTATTATGCCTCCCTGTCTTTTCGTCTCTTTTATAACCTCGAAAAAATCTTTTGTTTTTATCTCTTTCTTGATGTATAATGCGAGGACGTCTCCATACTGTGTCGTTATCTCTTCGCCAGGTATTATCTCGAAATTTTTATCCTTGTTCAGTTTTTTCAGGATTGGGTATGCCTTCATTGTGTGATGGTCTGTTATTGCGATTCCATTTAATCCTGCAAGTTTTGCTCTTCGCAATATTTCCTTTGGAGGGTTATAACTACATGGAGAGTAGTAAGAATGTAAGTGAAGGTCGTATTTTTTCATGTGTGAATTTGTTAGTCTTAACTGCCATTTCAGTATGCGGTGGATATATTTTGACTATTCGCAATCGCTTATTAATTTTGCGAATAAGCCTTTATGTAACGTCATTTTCTCATCTATCTTATGTCATTTTGCGGTGATAGTATACTATAATATATCATGTAGTTATTTATATATTATGGACTATATCTATAATATGGTAAATCATAAAGTTTATAAAAAAACTATTCCTCTTTGAATAGTGAGGTTATATGCCTAAGTTTACACTGCACACACAGCTATCGATGGCAAAGGCCGTTCTTACGAAAAATTCACCTTTCTACGTGCAATTCTATATAACAAAGGTTTGCAATTTCAAATGTAAGATGTGCAATATCGTTGAGGCGAATCAGGATGTTGATCCATTCCATAACGATAAGATTGAGAAGATAGCAGAGAACTTGAAGAAGATAGGTACAGGCGTAGTCCTGATCACTGGCGGAGAGCCTTTCATGCATAGGGACATAGACCTTATCGTCAAGGCTTTCAAATCAAGAGGGATGGATGTAAGGCTTCAGACAAACGGTTACAAGACGAGAAAAGACAAGCTCGCCAAATGTGTAGAGTATGGCGCGCGAGACATCAGCATAAGCCTTGATTCGCTTGATGAAGAATTATTCGACTACATAAATACATTCAAGGGTTCTACAATAGGCGCTCTGGAGACGGTCTCATACATTTCACGGACTTTCCCTAAGAACGATTCATTATGCGCATTCGGTTGCGTATTATCGAAATATAATGTTGACGAGATAGATGCTATACTTGAATTTGCGACAAGGATTGGCTGGTATCTTTCATTGGTCCCTGTCCATATAACAAAGACTGACAATCCATTGAATTTCAGGGGATACGACGAGTTCTTCGAGTTCAAGCCGGAAGACTATCCGAAAGTCAAAGAGCTCATAGAAAGACTGAAGAGAAAGAAGAGAGAGGGATACAACTTGTTCGATTCTGACGCATATCTTGATTCGATATATCACTTCATCACTACTGGAAAGCCTAACTGGCGTCATAACGATGTCTGCGACTCTCCGAACCTTTATTTTGCCGTCCTCCCTGATGGAAGGTTCGCGCCATGCTGCGACCATCGACTTAAAGAGATGATATATGTATATGATGACGACTTCCCAGAGAAATACTGGAGCAAGGAATTACGCAGCAAGGTCACTGAAATTACGACAAAATGTCCTGGATGCAATTACGGAAGCTATCCTGAGATGACGTTATCGGCAAGATCATACTCTGCACTCCTTGAAAGGTTGTATCTTCAGATGAAGACCAAGTCGAAGAGTCTCGTCCCATTGACTGAAGAAGAGATAATGAAGATATTCAATGAAGTGAAATCGAAATATCCTATATACAAGGAGAAGAGGATAATGCCTCTAAGAGAGAAGAAGAAATGGCCGATGGTCCCGAACATTCCAAAGAAGCTTTGGCAGACGAGCGACCCGGCATTCAAGCCGGTCGTTATACAGAATCATCATTCATCAAGATCGGATCCGTTGCCTGTTGAGGACGCTGAAGTAAAGACGACTGAGATAGTCTCCAAGATAAGCCATCCAGAAGCTCGACCAGAGGCCACGGAGTCAGAGGCTGTGAAGGCAGAGATAGAGTTTTATGACGCGCAGGATGCGCAAGAAAAATAGTCTTTGGCCAAAAATTAATTTCTAAATTTCTGATATTTCCGTAAGATATATAAAATAATATACGATATTAAGCATCAAGGCGTTGTATATCAGGTATGTTAACATAGGGGGAACATGAATATATTTGTTACAGGAGCATCTGGCTTTGTAGGGGCATCATTCATAGAAAAACTTAGAAGCAGGGCCAAAAAAACAGACCACATATTTCTGTTGATGAGGACGAAAAAAGATTTTTCCGACAAGAGGTTTGAAACCCTTGAAGGAAGCCTTGAGAATATTGAATCATTCAAGAATATCATCCTCAAGTGCGAGTACGTATTCCACATCGCTGCAAACGCAACTTTCGGCGATAAGGCCGACTATGACGGCATAAATTTCATCCCGACAAGAAAGATAGTCGACATATTAAAGGACAGCAAGAAGCTCAAGGATTTCATATTCATAAGCACTATAGGCGCTGTGGACAGGCACAGCAAAGACGACTGCTCTTCGCCTCTCAATGCAGGCAGCGTAGCATCCCCTCGATCAAAATACGGCGAATCTAAACTGAAATCAGAGGAGTGTATAAGAAACAGCGGGATACATTATACCATCATAAGACCTACATGGGTCTATGGTGAGAACATGCGCCCGAAGTCTCACATAAACCTTTTCGTGACGATGGCATACAAGAATAATCCCATCATTAAATTCAATTTCCCTGGAAAGGTTTCACTTATTCACGTAGATGATCTATCATTATCGCTTGTCAACTGCATAAACAATCCTGACGCCGTCGGAAAGACATACTTTGCGGAGACAGAGAGCATGTCATTCGGCGAGATATTCAACATAATAAGGAGAAAGGTATCGAAAAGAGATCTTAACCAATTGCCATCCCCTCCAATTCAGATACTGATAAAAAAGATCCATTCGGTCCTTCCGGTCCCTATAAACAACCTTTTCATAGATTACCTGTACGTCGTCGATGAAAGGTTCAAGGCCGAGCTACTCAAGGGCTCAATGTCAATCCCGTTCACTGTAGGTCTCGATGATGTGATGTCTACGAACATACACTCCTCAGGATACTGGGTAATAACGGGCGCGAATAGCGGTATAGGGCTTGCGCTCGCAAGAAAGTTAAAAGCCCGCGGGAGGCGTCTTATACTCATAGATAAGAATATAGATGTCATATCTTATGAA
>CAZFVG010000068.1:0-5131 GCA_964522135.1 uncultured Methanosarcinales archaeon
GAGGAGCCGGATTTATCGGCTCCCATTTGGTTAATGAATTGGTTAAAAAAAACATCGAACTAAAAAAATTCCTATCATCAATATCTAAATCAAAAAAATCATCAGGGATAATCATCGACAGCCACATGAGCCATTACCTGAAATCCGATTATTGCGTCGTAGTCAAAAGCGATATAAAGAAAATCAACAGGAGGCTCAAGGCAAGAGGCTACCCTAAGAAAAAAATCACAGACAATATAGAATCAGAAATATTCGACATCTGCCTGAGCGAGGCAAAATCTTTAAAGAGAAACGTAATACTAGTCAATAACTAACTGTGGAAAAATGAAAAAGGACATATCATCACTCGAATTGTACTACTTCATGAAAGAGTTGCAGATACTCGTAGATTCGAAAGTAGACCGAGTATATCACTCTAAAGAATCTCCGCAGGAGCTGATAATAGGTTTCCACGTGACGAGCGTCGGAAAGAAATTTCTTATAATAAACCTTCCAGGGATTATATATTTCGATGAAACGAAGGATGAAAAAGATATTCCGACAGGCCTATGCATGATGCTCAGGAAATACCTTGAGGGCGGAAGGCTCAAGAGTATCAAGCAGAAAGAATTCGAAAGAGCAATAGAGATGGAAATACAGACTAAAGCAGAGACATTCAGGCTCATAATAGAATTATTCAGCAAAGGAAATATAATATTCTGTAGCAACGATTACACAATATTGAATGTATTAGAGGAACAGGAGTGGAAAGACAGGAAGATAAAGCGCAAGGAACTGTATGTGTTTCCGATATCACAGGCGAACGTTCCGAAACTTACAGAAAAAGATTTCATCTCTAGATTGACCGATTCTGGAAAGGAATCAATAGTCAAGGCGCTTGCCATAAGTATGTCATTAGGCGGAACTTACGCTGAAGAATTATGCACGACGTCAGGAGTGAAACATGATAGCGGGATACTTTCTGTAACATCAAAAGAATACTCATCGCTATACAAAAATTTCTTAGGATTATTCAATAGAGATATCAACGCCAACTTATCCCTGAGCGCGATATATCCTTTCGTCATAAAATCATCGCCGCCTGAAAAGAGCTATGCAAGCTTCAATGACGCCATACGCGAGAACCACGAGTCATTAAAGGATTTCAAGGACGGCGTAAAATCCAAACAGGCGCGCGACAAGATACAGAAAGTCATAGATGAACAATCGAAATTGCTTGAAGAAACAGAGCAATCATATCAGGATAATCAATCGAAAGCAGAAGCGATATATAGCAATTACCAATTGATAGATGAAATATTGAAGACCATAAAATCGGCAAGGAAAAAATATCCATTGAAAGAGATAAAACAGAAGATAAAAGATGATCCAAGGTATGGAAAGATAATCAAGGAGATAACAGACACAGAGATAATACTGGAAGTAGAAAAATGAAAATGCCTATAAATAATCCGTTAGTGAAAAGATATACAGAGTTAGGATGTGAATGCAAAGGTATAACTCTTAGACCATCGCTGAGGGTCAACACGTTAAAGATAGAAGAGAAAGATATAATAGAAAGGCTCAGGGAAAAGGGCGTAAAACTTGAGAAGGTCAAGTTCTGCGATCACGGATATTATTACGATGCAAAATTCTCACTCGGGGCGACGCCTGAATATCTTTTAGGATATTATTATCTTCAGGAGGCAGCATCGCAACTTCCTGTACAGGTTCTTGATCCACGGCCTGAAAACGCAGTGCTTGACATGTGCGCAGCGCCAGGAAGCAAGACGACGCAGATAGCGATGCATATGGAAAACAATGGAGCGATAATCGCTATGGATAACGACAATAGAAGATTGCTCGCTCTACGAAATAATCTTGAAAGATGCGGAGCAAAAAACACTATATTATACAAAAAAGATTCGAGATTCGCTACAGATCTAGGTTTGAAATTCGACAAGATACTATTAGATGCACCATGCACAGGAAACTACGTAATAGAAGAAGAATTTTTTATCAAGAAGAGCGTCTATGGAATAAGGGAGAGGGCACGCGTTCAAAAAGAATTATTGAAATCTGCCGTATCATGCCTCAATAAAGGCGGAATACTCGTATATAGCACATGTTCGCTTGAGCCTGAAGAGGATGAGATGAACGTCGACTGGATCCTCAAGAAATATCCTGAATTGAAACTGGAGGAAACGGGAATATCTATAGGTGACCCTGGACTAACGGAGCCTTTTGGGCAGAAATTGAATCCAGAAATAAAAAAATGTAGAAGGTTCTGGCCAGAAAAAACAGGGACAGAAGGATTTTTCATCGCAAAAATTGTCAAGAGATAATAAAATAATATTTTTTGAAGAATGAATAGAATAAAAAAATATACATTGGCTAAGTAATCATTTCTGTAGGTTTGTTACATCGTTAATTATTCTGTCCTTCAACGGTTTCCACCAATCGTAGTTGTTAGTATACCAATCAATAGTTTTCGAAAGACCTTCCATCAATTGATGTTTCGGGGACCATCCAAGTTCTCCGAATATCTTGGAAAAATCAATGGCATACCTGAAATCATGGCCCTTCCTGTCAAGGACATAATCGATGTGAGACTCATCTTTTCCCATTATTGATAGTATCGTCCTTGCCAAATCTACATTTGCGCATTCGGCATTTCCGCCTACGCAATAAGAAATTGCTTCCTATGAATCCGGCTCCGCCTGTGATTAGTATCTTCATTTTTTTGCTGTTTTTATAGCTATACGTCGTCTACTTGAAAAAATCAGTGGCATCCTTTACGAGCGGCCATGTTTTATCCTTATCTGACAATCCGAACATATAAGATGTTTTTTCATCCCACTTGATGCCTAATTGTGGATCGTTCCATAATATCCCGCGCTCATGCTCTTTACTATAACGATTGGAGCATCCATATTGGAACACTGCGCCATCTGATTGTACAAGAAAACCGTGGGCAAAGCCAGGCGGTATCCATAATTGTCTCTTATTCTCTCGAGACAACTCCGTTGATACATATTTCAGGAAAGTTTTTGAACTTTTTCTTAAATCGACGGCAATATCCTGAACCTTCCCAAATACAACTCTGACTAGTTTGCCTTGAGCGAATGGTTCAACCTGATAATGCAAGCCGCGTATCACACCTTTATGAGAGTAGGATTCATTGAACTTGCCTATTTTAGGAATCCCAATCATTGCGTATTTCTCATCATCGTATATCTCACGGAAGTCTCCCCTGCTATCTGAGAAAACATCTGGCTCTATTATCAAGACATCTGATATCTCGCTATTTGACTTTATCATTCTTAGACCTCCTAACAAGGGTCGATGCATTATATAGGCTCTCAACGGTTCCGGCGTCTGTCCAGAAACCATTTACCATCCTATACTCCATCCGATCCTCCTCTATATAAAAATTATTAACATCGGTTATCTCAAGTTCTCCTCTTCCTGAGGGCGATAGTCTCTTTATCTTCGTGTATACAGTATTATCATAGACATAAAAACCGGTGACGGCAAAATTGCTTTCAGGTGCAGTCGGCTTTTCAACTATTTTTTTTACTTTATCCTCAAGAATTGTTGCGACACCGAACCTATGCGGATCAGGCACCTCTTTTAAGAATATACGTGCGCCACTAGAAAACCCGCTTACATCAAGCGTATGTTCGTAGATATTATCTCCAAGCACTACGACGATCGAATCATTGTCAGCAAAATCTTCGGTTAGTCCAAGGGCCTCTGCGATGCCTCCTGATTTCTCCTGGACGGCATAACTAAGCCTTATGTTATATTCTGATCCAGAGCCAAGTAGTTCAAGAAAGTGTCCAGCATGGCCTCTTCCAGAAACTATCATTATATCACGAAGGCCGATATCCATAAGCCTATCTAATGGATACATTATCATTGGCCTATCATATACTGGAAGAAGATGCTTATTCGTCACTTTTGTCATAGGCAATAATCTAGAACCTGTGCCACCCGCAAGTATTATGCCCCTCATTTTCTTGACCCCATATATTCTTTCAATGCAGATTTCCAACCTCTCATTGGATAAGATTTTGAATTATATAATATCGAATTATCAGGTCTCTTTGCTGCAGTATTCAATTTACTGCCAGGTATAGGAATGACTTCACAAGAATTTCCGGACAACCTAACTATCTCCACAGCGAATTCAAAACGAGAACACGGATTTGAATTCGTCATATGATATATACCAGAAGGCTTTGATTGTTCTATAAGATTAACTATCCCTAAGGACAAATCTTGAGTATAAGTCGGGCAGCCAAACTGGTCGGAGACGACTTCTATGGATTTTCTATTGCCTGAGGCGCGAACAATTTTTTCCACAAAATTATCTCCGTTCTTTCCGAAAGACCACGACGTTCTGACTATATGATACTTCTCTAAAGTTTCGCGAACAATCTGCTCTCCTAAATATTTTGTCTCTCCATAATAATTTATTGGAGATGGTGTATCGTCTTCATAATATCCCTGACGCGTTCCTCTAAAGACATAATCTGTACTAATTTGTATTAGTGGAACATTTATTTTTCCACATGCATTGACAATGTTTCTGACGCCAATAACATTAACGGCGTAACATTCTTTTTTAGCCGTCTCAGCCATATCGACATCAGTATATGCAGCGCAATTTATCACGATAGCAGGATCAGACAATAGCGCATCTAAAACTTGGCTCTTGTTCGTTATGTCAAGACTTTTTTTATCGAATGGCGTGACTTGGTGGCTTCTTGATCGCAATGCTCCTACAAGGTCCGATCCAAGCATTCCATTACTCCCTAACACTAATATTTTTGCCATAACAAATCAAAAAATTATGATAATTTTACTATTGTAAAGGAGATATTATTGATTTAAATACTTTGCTAAAGAGAGCTCAGCAAAAAATATCTCAAAAATAAGAAAAAAATCTGCTTCACAAATACCAAAATAGAAAAAATAAGGTGGACAGCTAATCAAGTTTCCCAAGCATAAGCTCAGTACACCTTGAAACGTGAGATTGCTTAACTTCCGAGTTCGAAATGGGATCGGGTGTAACCAACCTGCTATGACCGTCCAATAGATAGGACATTAATAATATTTATAAAGCTTTTGGTTCTTCTGTGAAGGG
>CAZFVG010000069.1:0-5000 GCA_964522135.1 uncultured Methanosarcinales archaeon
ATGACCATATTCCCTTCCCATAAGTCTGCTTTGCGAACTCGTATATCCCACCTGCACTCGGAAACATAGATGACAACTCTCCGAAACATTCCCCGACGTACACCGTCATTATACCAAGTATCAGCCAGACAAGGATTGACGCATTGCCTGCGTATTTTGCGGCAATAGCCGTTCCGAAGAACATTCCTGTGCCGATCATCGCCGTAACAGTAATGGAGAATATGCTCCAGAATCCGAGACTCTTTTTTAATTCAACCATTGATAAAACAAGAAAGTAATGATTTATAATGTTATCGATGGAAGAATATTTTTGGGAGAATGATTGACCGACAAGAGTTATTTTTCCATAGTAGTAATAAACCTTTTAATATTATAAGCTCAACTATAGAGTAATGGCAAAAAAATCCTCGAAAAGAACAAGAATATCAAAAAAAACTCTCAAGGCTAAAGCGCCTTTGAAAAAGAACGATTTCAAGTCTGGACTTCTTGAAGTGGATAATCAGGAGGACAGATACGACAAATTATTCGAACAGAAACTCTCACAGCAATATCAGGACTTTAGAAAGATCAAGGACACGACGATGCAGTCAAAAAAATTCATAAGATTGCTCTTTGTACTTCTGACTATAATTCTACTTGCCCTTCTGATATTGACGTATGGATAGGATGGATAAATTCTTTTTTATTGCCGGCCTAGCGAACCTTTAGTTTTATAATGTATACAACTAAAATCTGCAACACATAATTTTTACACACTACATGTGAGCGCGGCAAAAAAAAATGAGAGAAACGTGATTTATACTATGAAGAATAATATTCCTGCAACGATGAGCCCAAATAATATCCCTACCAGAACTTGAGGGAATGTATGCCCATGTACGACCTGTATCTGCTCCTGATTATACTTATTTATGAGTTTGTTTAATTTATCCCCCTGAATGCCTAAGTTATATCTAACTCGGAAAGCGTCGCTTATCACTATCGATGAGAAGACAGCGGCTATGAAAAAATATTCACTAAATCCTGTCTTTAGCAATAGCGCAAATGTAAGAGCAGTAACGACTGTACTATGAGAGCTTGGCATCCCGCCATTTTCGAATCCTTTCTTTAGGCTGAATCCCTTGCCTTGGAACATAAATATAGTTGATTTCAGTAGAGTGACAAGTATCCATGCCAGAATAAATGACAGGAAATAATAATTCAATAGCAAATCTTTGATGATGTCCATGATAATCACGTATCATATAGAATTACCTTTATTTAAAAATTTATCCTTGGATAAGGCGCATGTCATATATTCGTAAGATAGGTATATTCCTAAAATTTATAAAACTACCATAATTACTAAGAACATGACGTCAATAATGCTGATACCTGCAAGGTATACTAAAAAGATAGTAGTTCCAGATGATATAATCAAGAGATTGCCTAAAAGACTCATGATGTTCAGTTCTGTCCAGTTCTTAAGCCAACTACCTAGTATCGAAGAGCAACTCAAATTGAAAGGGAAAAGCATCGTCATGGTGAAATCGAAGAATTTCTTATACGATGGCATGACTTCTGAGAATGGACAGCTTCTAGGGTGCAACATGGAGACTTTTGACTCAAAAAATCATGGTGAAGAATTTGACTCTTTTCTATATATAGGTGACGGGGTTTTTCATCCAAAAGCTTTATTGGTCAACAATGATAAGGATATATATTGCTATGACCCAAAAATCGATAAATTGAGCGTTCTAAAAAAAGAGTTGCATGATGAGATACAGAAAAAGAACAAGGGTAGCATAATGAAATTTCTCAGCTCAAGACATATTGGTATAATAGTTACGACAAAGCGTGGCCAGAACAGCAGCAAGAGGGCTGAAGTTTTGAAGAAAAATATAATGGAGAAGTGGGATGACAAAGAGGTATTCATATTCTATTGCAACGAACTCAATTTCCCGGAGCTTGAGAATTTCAATTTCGTCGATGTATACGTGAACAGCGCATGCTCAAGAATTGGCCACGATGATACAACAAGAAGCCCAAAACCTATAGTTAACATCGCTGACATAGAAAGGCTCCTGAAATAAAAACATGAATCATAGCACTATCTCATGGAATGAATGGCTCGATACAAGCCCAAAACAATCTGAAGATAGACTGGACAAGCTTGAGAGAGTATGTGTAGATAATGGGTTCAAGCCAGTAGTTCACATGCATGGCAATAATGGAATGGAGATGTTGCGAGCTTATAGATTGCATAACATCGTTGTTGTTTCAAGCATACATAGTGATTATTTTATCAGCGGCAGATACCGAATAGAAACAAAGATACATGCAAAAGGCGACAACTACGACCATGAAACACAATCAAAACTTGTGAAAAGCTTCAAGAATCTGTATCGTAATAACCTGAGCCAATCAAGAGGTCAGACCAATGGATTGGACATCTGGTCAAGGCTATACTATTTTGTATAAATGTATAGATTGATTATCTTTTGTTCTGAAATCTTTTCATCATAAAATTTATTAATGAACGATTATTTCATGATAATATAATTATTTTGCAGCAGGGGTTTGGGGCAATATATCATACAAGACAATGCCTCTTACGTTTTATGGGGTAAAAGATGGCAAAAAAGACTTTATCTAAAATTTCATCCAAAAGAACTCTTAGAGATAGTTCTAAGAAAAAATCATCAGCGAAAGTATCAAAACCTTCTAATACTAAGACGATAAGTTCTAACGCTGCATCTGAAAAGACAGTCCATATCGACCTAAAGAATCTAAAGTATTCTACGACTAAAGATATTCCTGTGCCAAAACTTATGATTGATCAGGTCATTGGGCAAGAAGACGCCGTAAACGTGATAAAGAAAGCTGCGAATCAGCGAAGGCACGTCCTATTAATAGGAGAGCCTGGAACAGGAAAGAGCATGCTAGGGATGGCTCTTGCAGAACTCTTGCCAAGAGAAAAACTAGTGGATGTCTTGGCACTGCCAAATCCTAATGATGAGAATCAGCCTCTGATAAGGACTGTCACATCAGGAAAAGGGAGAGAGGTAATATCAAGAGCGAAGGTCGACAGCAATGGCGCACTCAAGACACAAAATATAATCATAATCATCCTTGCAGTACTTGCAATGGTCGCTCCTTGGTGGATAAGGAATTACTACAAATCAGACATAATGTTTGCAGCGTTCTTCCTTGGAGGGATGATGTTTCTGGTAGGATTCGTACTATTCATGAATCTCGGAAAGAAAATGTTCAGCAGTTCATCTGAAGGGATGCCAAAAGTCATCGTCGATAATTTCGATAAGCAGCATACGCCATTCTATGACGCCACGGGAGCGCACGCCGGGGCATTACTCGGAGACGTACTTCACGATCCATTCCAGTCTGGAGGGCTTGGAACGCCAGCAAATGAGAGGGTAGTTGCAGGAATGATACATAAGGCGAATATGGGAGTGCTTTTCATAGACGAGATATCGACGCTTGATCCGGCAACACAGCAGGATCTACTAACAGCGCTTCAGGAAGGAAAGTATCCAATCACAGGCCAGAGCGAGAGAAGCGCAGGCGCGATGGTTCGAACAGAGCCCGTGCCTTGTACGTTCATACTCGTGGCTGCAGGAAATATCGAAACTGTCCAGCACATGCATCCGGCATTACGATCAAGGATCAGGGGATATGGTTATGAAGTTTTCATGAACGAGACAATGCTTGACACTCTCGAGAATAGAAACAAGATAGTTGTCTTTGTTGCCCAAGAGGTAAATAAAGACAAGAAGATACCTCACTTCACTAAAGAAGCAGTTGATTATATAATAGAAGAGGCAAGAAGAAGAGCGAATAGAAAAGATCATCTGAGCCTGATGTTCAGGGACCTAGGCGGACTCATAAGAGCGGCTGGAGACGTTGCTGTAGAAGATAAAGCAGAGTACGTTACAAAGGCTCATATAATAAGAGCAAAGAAGATTGCACGATCACTTGAGCAACAGATATCAGATAAATTCATAGAGAGAAAGAAAGAATATGAAGTTATAGTCGTCACAGGAAAGAAGGTAGGACGAGTCAACGGACTTGCAGTAATAGGCTCAGGTGTCAATTACTCAGGAATACTGCTCCCTATCGAAGCTGAAGTCACTCCAGGCGGTAAAGAGGGTCAAATCCTTGCAACAGGGAAACTCGGAGAGATAGCAAAAGAAGCAATAACGAATGTATCGGCTATCATCAAGAAATATTTCGGCGAAGACATAAAGGAAACTAAAGACTTATACGTACAATTTTTACAGACATATGAAGGTGTCGAAGGCGACAGTGCAAGCATCGCTGTAGCGACAGCGATAATATCAGCATTGAAGAAGATACCGATAAAACAGGATTATGCAATGACAGGATCGCTATCAGTCAGAGGAGAGGTCCTTCCAATAGGCGGGGTCTCAGCAAAGATTGAAGCGGCGATTGCAGCAGGGATAAAGAACGTCATCGTCCCGAAGAGCAACCTTCAGGATATAATCGTAGACAAAGATAACTTATCAAAGATAAATATCATACCTGTAGAAAGCATTACTGAAGTTCTAAAACAGGTTATGGATTGGCATGGAAAAACCGATATATTAAAAAAGATAGAGCAACGAAACGAATAGAAACGGCAATAAAGTCGCAAAGAGTTTACATTTTGTACAAGACTAAAAAGATGAGAAAGTCAACATACATCAATGAAAAAGAGAGTCATATAGATCCTACGTTCTATAAACACGTCAAAAGAACTGCGCGCCATGCAGAAATAGAGATAGAGGCCGGGCTTAAGCTTATCAACAAGATAGATAACAAAGTCGTCAGCATATTCGGCTCTCACTTGATAAAGAAAAACAATAAATATTATATAGAGTGTGAAAAGACAGCATACGAACTAGGAAAAAGAGGGTATGCAATAATCACAGGCGGTGGTCCTGGGATAATGGAGGCCGCGAATATGGGTGCCAAGCGTGCGCACACCGTGTCAGTCGGTATAA
>CAZFVG010000070.1:0-4996 GCA_964522135.1 uncultured Methanosarcinales archaeon
ACAGGATACGTCAATGTAATTGTGGGGGCCCGATGGGGTGATGAAGGAAAGGGCAAGATATAGACGACCGTAATGGTGATGCTGAGACATTCTTATATACTTTGACAACTGAACTTAACAAGAAAACATCAATAACTATGAGAGATATAGCAGCCATATCGACAGGTCCAAACAGAGAAGATATTATAAAGGACCCATACAAAAATAAGTGAATAAACTATAAAAAATTATCTTCTTCTATTTTTAGAATTCGATTTAACGGATTTATTCTCTGAATAACCTGATGCTATCAGAAATACCACAAGCGCTCCGATAAATATTCCGAGGACCAATCCTAATATGAATATATCAGTATATGAATTGTTTGGAGGAGTATCCAGCGTCAAAGGAGGTTTTTCCTTGAGATACATATCTATATTGCTCAGATCGAGGCTGTACTCAGCGTATAGGAGCGAGGAATACGTATCTGAATCCTTCAACGAAAGGGCATACTCATAGTAGCTATAGCCAAGTATAGGGAAATCGCCTTTCTCTTGCTGAGCGACGATGACGTTATGGGCCGCTTTTATCTTCTCATCAAGCAATTGCTTAAGGTTGCTCTCTGGAACAAATATAGCGCTAAGTACGACGTCAGAATCTGCCTTCACTTTCGAAGCTGTGAATACGCACATCGCATAATCCTCCTGATACATATAATCATAAGCTTGATCGAGCTCTTTACGTATGTCTGGTTTTTGGAAATATAATTCGAGGTAATTGAGTCTTTCCTCGGCCTCCGAAAGTTTTTTGTTGCACACAGTCTTCAAAAGATCCTGATCCATGACAAATGTTGGACCGGGTAGTTTTGCGAATCTTGACCATATGACTGCCGTATTGAACCTTTCGGTGGCGTACGCTATATCAGCAGAAGACACATTCGAAGTGTTCTGATGGTATAATATATCCTCAGCATCATGCAGTCTTTCGCTAACTATCATATAAGTCTCAAGTTGAGGCATGGTTGAAAAGTTTCCGTACTCTACTGACATTGTCTTCTTGAAGTCACTTATGTTCTGTAGAAGCTCAAGATAAAGGACCTTAAGGTCTGCAAGAGATTTATTCTGATAGAGTGTGGATGTTATCTTCACGGTCCCTCCGAAGCAGAAGCTCGCCGCGCTATAATATGATCCATTGTTCATTGCATCAAGCGCCATCTGGAAATTGTCTGTCGAATTTGTCGTGTTGATATACATTGAAAGGTTAGGCATGAATATCTTGCCATCAGCGTAAGCTCCGTATTGAGAGCATAGATCTATCGTCACCTGCCGCATTATTGCATCATAATTATCAGTCTTTAGCTGAACATCATCAGATTTGGTATAATTCTTCCCAGTAAAATAATACATCGCTTCATCAAGCGTCGATATAAGTTTGACATCAATACTTAAGTTTTCCACATTCTCATCTGAGTCATTCATCAAATCCCATTTAGGGACAAGCACTCGGGAATATCTCTGGCCTTGAGCAGCAAGAGATTTCGCCCTGACGCCCGCGACAGGACCGACGAGGTATCCACTATTTATCGTTCCGGTCATTATGGTGTTATTGTCAAGCTTCTGGCCATCAAGAACTGCTACTGTAAGAACTGTAGTTGCGGCTCCGGCGCTCGGTCCTCCGACAAGTGCAGAATTCGCAGTTATTGTATAGAAGAAATCATAATTCGAACAATCCTTATCTAAATAATCACATGCAAGCTCAACTGCAAACCTCGTCGTTATCTGAGTATCCACTTTAGATAATGGAAAGCTGTCTATGAATATTTTTCCGGTGCCAGGCCTAACCTCAAGATATAAGTCCGCAACGCCGCCCTGCTCTGAATTGTTGGCAGTCTCTGACACAGTCAAAAGACCTATATGTCCAGACGTTAGAGCGCTGACTCGTCCTGATAACAATGAGATAACACATAGCAAAATTGATGCGAATATCCAGTATTTTGTTGATGTGTTCATATCTTTAACTTATTCCTTCCTCTCAGTTCGACTTCCGACAATCTTTTTAACACTTCCCTTTTATCTTTCGGATTGTATCCATCGATGAAATATCTATATGCCTCATCAAACACCCTGAAATGCTTGCTCTCAAGGGCCTGCTTGAACAGGTGAATGTCAACAGCCTTATCCTCTATCTTTTGGCTGAAAAAACTAAGCCCAAAATCTATGAGATATAACTTCTCACAATCATTGCCAGAGCATATCATATTGCTTGTCGTAAGATCACCATGGATTATGCCTAAGTCGTGCATCACTGTAAGATTCTTTCCTATTATTTTTGCAAGGTGTGAATTCTTATCCAGTAATTTTTTCACCTGATCGCCGGATATGTATTCCATCTCTATATCATAATCAGAATTCTTAACGAGTTTTGGGACAAAGCCATAATTCTCAAGGCTTTTTATCACCTTTATCTCTCTTCTTGTGCGCGATTTTCTCAGGGCAACATCAATAATCTCATGTCTATAAGATTTCGTTATCCTAGACTTAAGAACGTTATTGTTCTCAAGGAATATCAACGCCTCAGCACCCGAAGACAATAATTTACCCATGAATAGAAAAACAAAACAGTATTTTTAAGGTTTATGAATTACCCGTCGAATTGAGCACTAATGAACTAGGGATATAATCTGTAGGTTTTGCGCCATAAACTTTCATCATCCTGTTGATTAGCTTTGGTCTCATGTCATACATATCTGGATCCCAACTGAACCTAAGATATGTCGGTCCTTCAGAAGAAAATATAAAATCTACTGCTAGAAATTGCTGATGAAAATCAGTTGATTGGTGATGCTTCACCTCTCTAACTATATTGATTAATGAATTGTCATTAGGTAACGAAAATGTTCTCTGTTCTATACTTGTTTGTTTCATTGTTAGACTCTTATTCTGCCTCTGCTTCATCTGTCGATGCTGTCTCTTCAGATGTGAACAGGTCATCTAGTTCGTACTTTGATAGCTTTGTCTTGTTGAGTATCGCCATTTTTGGCTTTCTCCCATATGCGCCACGAATCTCGTCGTATTCAAAGTTCTTCTCATCTTCTGAAAAATCTGTCATTTTAATCCCTCTATTGAATCTTCTGGATGTAAATCCAGGAAATAATTGTGTCCTAAAAAAAAAGTTTAATTTCATAAGGCCTAAGTCATCCATCGTATCTATCTCGTCAGGTTTTGGCAAGCCATCGATAGTCTCTACCAATCTATCTCTATGAAGTCCTATAAGGATCGATATAGATTTTTTTAGTCCTAGCCTCATACTGTTGAAATTGTATGTAATCTTTCCCGACTCAGTTTTCTTACTTGCGTATGTGTCTTTGATTCCGGCTTCCCAATATATCTTCGCAAAGTCGTATCTCGCTTCGCCTAAGATGGTATTCTCTTCTAATGATAATTTCATGATAGAACTATGTGAAAAATTGATGTTTATAAAGGTTTCGTTTTTGTTGCTACTTGGAAGTGAATAAAAATAAGATTTATATATTTGCGCGTATTCGCAAAATTATGAAGACACTCGATAAAATCGTCAATCTCATACGGATAAGCCCTCACGGATTGACTCTTAGCTCTGCAGGAATAATACTTGCTACGGACTCGATATTCCATTATGTAGGGATACCTAATGGCGCTGCAGGTACAGAGATAATTATAGGCATTATCGCAGTCATGGTAGTCGATTTATATATAGCACGAGGTGAAATGAGATATCGTAAGTTCAAAAAGAACATACTCAAAGAAGGTATGCCAGAAAAACATTCTATACAAAACGAACTCAATCATTACTGCAACAGGCAGGCGTTCAGGGCGGCAGCATATGCTACGGGATTCAAAGAAGAATTCGACAGTGCAAGAAACGATATGCCCAAAAGATATTTACAAAATAGTTGGATGCCTGAAATATAAATTATTTCTTATACGGTATCCGTCTCACGTTCTTACATTCAAGGCATGTAATGACCATATTTCCCCTCTCAAGGCGCACTCGGGAATTGACGCCCGTCTTAAGATATGCGTTGCATTTCTTGCAGAATAACTTTTTCTGCTCGGATGAGAATTTCATGCGGTACTTCATCGCAATCGTCCTTGCAAGTTGCACGTATCTCTTGCTGAGTCCGGGATGCGTTTTGAAGCGCAGTTCTGCCTGAAAAAGCAACTTTGATACTCTATCCGCGGCAATCTTTTGATGACCTGGCAATGTTCCCATGATTTTATTAGTCAGAGGACGTTTATAAATTTTGCCGGATATAGTAAATAATATAAAGCTATTAGACATCTCAAAACCATGCTCAAAAAATTTTTCGACAGGTTCAAAAAAGAGGATGATTTTCCCGAGACGACGGAGATAGCCCTTTCGAAGATCGATAAGCATATGAATTTCCTGCTTAGGGATAATCTCGGGTACATAAATAAGAATATACTCTCGAAGATATTAGATATAACGCAGAAAAAAGAGGAGATACTCTTGTCTCTTCACGAGCTGCACAGATCAAAGCTGATCAACACTCACATCCCTGATAGGGAAGTTCATATAATGGATGGCAACAGGGATAATTTCATCAAAAGGGTGTCGCACTTCGTGGGGGGTATAGACGTTCCTAAAAATTATCTTGATACTTACGACTATTGTGTAAAATTCCCGAATGACCTCAATACATTAAACCAAGATGTTCAGAAGAATATATTTGTGCTCCAGCACTTCTTCAGCAACGAAGTCAAGACCGTAAACAAGCTGCTGCATGAACTTGAAGAACTAATAATAGACATAAGGGTACTTCTTGAAAAGAACGGAGTCGAACTCTTGAAGAATATACAGAAGGACATCAAAAATTTTGCAAACAACCTTCTAAAGACAAACGATCTCAAACATCACATAAGCGAAGAGAATGACAATATAAAAATACATGAAGAGAAATTACATAGACTAAACGAAAAGATAAAGACTATAACGTCTGGGACTGACTACAGGGCCC
>CAZFVG010000071.1:0-4891 GCA_964522135.1 uncultured Methanosarcinales archaeon
TCCAGCGTATTTATTAACGTGACTCTTAATGGTACTGGCACAAACATAAGTCAGGCTTTATTCTATATAAACAATTCTTTAGTAGGAAATTATACTTACAATTCTTCCAATACATCTAATTGTACTTACATGTCTAATTGGTTGTTTAACTGTTATTTCAGCACTCCGATGGCAGATGGATTCTACAATTTCACAATCACAACTTATGATTTTGGAAATAACAGCGGAAATATTTTCACGACATCAGAAAATTTTGGCGTTGACACTTTGGTTCCAAATATAACAATGGTATCTCCGTCGAGCAATAATTCGATAATTAATAATATGACGATAAATTTTTCAGTGAGCGATGCAAACATAAATCTGACGACAGTAAATATAACTGGATATTCGAATAGTTCGCTGAGCAACTTAACATCATTTTTTGCAAATGGATTGGTTACTGTTTCTTCAGGATTTTCTGAAGGGATCTATAATATAACTATAGTGTCTTATGATTTTGCAGGAAAAATTACGACGGTTATTTTTAGAAATATAACATACGACCAATTGCCAACTGGCTCATTGACATCACTCTCACCGATTAGTGGAACTTATGTTGTCGGAACAACAACAAACTATTCTGTGAATGGTTTGGCTAATGACACATTTTCAGGAATAAGAAACGTCACAATACTCGTCAATGGTACAGCAAATGGGACTGCGACATGGAATTCATCGTCTACACTTTGGAATTACACGTTAAACAATCTTGCACCAGGAATGTACAATGTCACGGCAAGAATCTTCGACAATAATACGAATATATTAAAGATTTCAGCACTTTTAGTCGTCGACAATATATCTCCAAACCTTGTAGTGGTTACACCTGCTATTAATGGCGTTTACCCTAGTCTCGCAGGTTCAATGTTACAACTCAATTTCACACCAAGTGATAACAGTGGTTCTTTAAGCTCATGCTGGTATAATTTAACAGGACCAGTCAGCGCGACGAATGTTTCAATAGGTAATTGCACTAACGGAGCAATATCAAGCACACAACTATATTTGGCTAATGGAACATATAATATAAGCATATCCGCAAATGATTCTTTCAACAATATAGGTACATACACTACAGTATTCAACGTCAGCGATACGACTGGACCAGTAGCTTCTAATTTCCAGGCTCCATCAAATCCATCAGTAAATACTTATGCCCAAATAAATTTTACAACAGATGAAAGCGCAACATGTTATTGGGCATCAGGACCATCATTAATAAATACTCCCATGACGGATAACATTCTGTCTCACACTTTTAACGCCATAGCTAACGCTGGTAGTAATACAGTATATGTAACATGCAAAGATTTATCTAACAATTACGGTGGCAATTATAGCACACCCTTCACAGGAGTAACTCCTAATTCCGGTGGAGGTTCTCCGGGCGGTGGTGGTGGAGGCGGTGGCGGTTCGTCGACTCCTGATCCTTCTGGTTCTGCGACTGCTGATTTGAAGGTTGGTGATACTGCTATTGGTATAACTGCTACTGGTGTTCCTGTGAGTAATATAATATTGACGTCTCTCTCTGTCATGAGTAATGTAAAGTTTACTGTTACAGCAACTTCATATCCTGCGGCTACATATTCTGGGACAGTGTATAAGTATGTTCAGGTTGATCATCCTGCAATAGACAATAGCTTAATAAGTGATGCAAAGATAACATTCCAGATTGAGAAGACATGGTTTACAGCCAATAATAAGAATAAGGCAGACATAGTATTGCTCAGGTATGTGACATCGTGGACGCCATTAACTACTACAATAATAAATGAGGACGGGACATACGTGTATTATCTTGCAGATAGTCCAGGATTAAGCCTCTTCTCTATAGCAACTCTTGCAAATGCCTCGAATACTACATCGAAGACAAATAACACTGCGACGAATAATTCAATAAATGTTACAAAAGCAAATACAAATACTAATACGACCACAAACAATATTTCTTTTTACTTTAAAGTTGGCGATATTGTAACACAAATTATTAATGGCGTTTCTTATACTTTGAAAATTATTAACGTTTCTACCGATGGAACTAACGTAGTAGTATCTGTAAATAATGTGACTGATTCAATATCTGCAGGCCAATCAAAAGTCATTGATGGACTAAATGTATATGCGCAGTCAGTGTCTCCGCGCAATAATACTGTTAACGGATCCGATACGCTCCAATTCAGTAAGAGCGTTGCAACCAATTCGGCGCCTGCGAATCCTTATACTTGGCTTTGGACGTCGATAATATTTGTAGCGATAGTTGGTATAATAATTTTTATCGTTTCAAAAAGAAATAAGGATGAGCCTCCAGGGCCAGAGCGATCTCCACCGCCAGAATATACTGGTAACTCGCCGCAGCATTATGATCATAGCGGATAATTTATCTTCTAGAATTCTTAAATAATAGTTTTAGAAATATAAAAAAAATAATTATATTAGTACGGCGTTGATTATGCCATCCTGTCCTGGCCTGTTTGTGACGCGTGCCTTTCCCTTGCTTGTGTCTATGACTGTCCCTTTAGTCATTATGTTTCTTCGCACATAGTTCTTATCTGCAGGACTGTCGACAACCGTCTTTATTGTCTCAACACTATATAATTTAGCCTTTGGATCGTACAAGTTCACCTTATCTGAAAGCAATAACCTTAACTTCCTGCTATTGCCCCTTGCCCGTATATACTGTTTTTTTACAGGGCCTATCTTCGTCATTGAAGGTATCCTTCCAATGAGGTGCTGTCTCTTCTTGATTATCTTAGACTTATACCTTGCGCCTGAAGGCTTTCTTTTTGATTTTGATTGTATTATAACCATTTTTTTACCTCTTACTCGGCCTAACCCACTTATATTTCTTCATCTTTGCGCTCTTGCCATATCCGCATGAGCTGCATATTTTTGTTGATACGTGTAGTGATATGCGGCCACATCTCCTACATACAATGTGATTCTTGTTTGAGCCCTTCTTGCCCATTGATGCTGTTCCTTTAGTCATTTAGTTCACCTATATTATGAATGCCTTATTCAGTAGGCATGATTATCGTTATAGTGTCTCCCCTGATGAATATTATACCCATCTTTCTCTTCACTTCGCCGTCTACTCGCTCTTCCGCATTCTCCAAAACGCAGTTTATATGCATGTCTAAAGCCTTAAGGACTCCTACGTATTGCCTTCCGTTCTTTAACTCAATCAGTACCTTCTTGTTCTTTGCATTGTTCAATGCGTCTATTGGTCTTGTAGAATCTATCATTCTTTTGCCTCCAAAAAATAAAATATCATCAATACAGTATGAGGATTAAAACTTGCTTTATAAAGATTACTTTTTTATGAGCTACAAATTTTTTGAGTGACCGTATATGATTTAACATACACGCCTCAGATATCACTAAAATGTTTCTCCAAAAGAAGAATACTATACTAGGTAAAAAATTGGCCATATTCTACACCTATTTAAGCATAAAATCGGTCAAAATGTCGGCCTTACTCGACGAAGTCATTGACGAGAAAAAATTAGTAAAAAATCAAGAAAAATCTGGCTAGAGTAAACCCGGAATCCGGCTAGGCTAAAATCAGAAGTTTATAGTACATTCTTAATCTAGCATTATCTTCTTATCTTTTGGTGGAAAAAGATTTCTTAAAGCTCTTCTATGCCTATCAGCTTCTGTTATGCAGAATTGTACAAATCTTTCTTCCATACCATCTTTCTTTGATAATTGTTCTAGCGTGTTTGCAGAATCTTCTAAAAACTTTTTTAGTTCTAATTCATCTTTCGTAGGCATTATTTCATCTCCATCTTTTTATGTTATGCGGGGAGTAGGATTCGAACCCACGAAGGCACTAAGCCACACGGTTTCTTCGATTTTATTAGAATCGCCTAAGCCGTGCCCATTTGGCCACTTTGGTATCCCCGCAACTGGAATCTTTGAATTTGTAGTATTTATTTAAATGTGTCGTTGTTTGGCATTGATTCTTGGATGTTATTTGGTTTCACGATTTCAAATAGTGGCTCTTGAATCATGATATTCCATTCCTTGTAGTATTTATATTTTGGCCTGATAAGTTTTATGTCTTTTTCCTTGAAGTAATTGATTTTTTTTGTTAATCTCCTACGGATCTTTTCGAGATCGGATAAATCTATTTTCAGTTCTTGTTTGCATGATTCTAGTATCAGTCCAATCTTGTTATATAATATAGGCATATTGTATTTTTCTAGATAATTGATTATCTTTCTCATACTTATTGGCATCTTTCTCTGTTTTAGTATCCGTATCAGTTCTTCACCTCTGATGCTTCTTGTCTTTAGGCAATCAAGGATTGTGCGCTCCGGATCTGTTATCTTTATGGTAAATGTGCCGTAATCTGTTGCGTAAGCTGTCTTATCGATTCCAAAATTGGGCTCTTTCAGTATCCTATATGTGTTTCTGTCAATTCTTATCTTTCCTGGATTATTTGATGATAGATATATAGTAGGATCATCTTTATCTAATAATTTAAATACCTCAAGGGCGCTATTTGCGCATATGACTGCCTCTTTTCTAAGTTTTGAGGCTATGTGTATTGGGTCTGGATAGAATTCTTCGTTATCAAGTGGATTGATGTAATATAGTCCGGATCTTAGTCTTGTTATGTTTTTGGATTTGACAAGTCTGTTGATGCTATTTCTGCAGACTTGATAATTTCTGATTACTTTGCCAGCTTCTGCAAGTGTAAACAGTTTGTTTTGATACATTTCAAGGTATATTTTGTTCATCTTTATGTCATGGATTTTTGGAGAATAAAAACTTAACGCTTTTTGGTGTTATGTAATTAATTATGATTACAAATAAAATATGTAGGGTATAAAATGGTGTGATTTTG
>CAZFVG010000072.1:0-4889 GCA_964522135.1 uncultured Methanosarcinales archaeon
CCTGCATGGCGAAAAGTTCTGCCCGAACTGCGGAAGAAAGATAGAGCATGGCACAGAATTTTGCGCGCATTGTAAATCAGTAGATTTCAAATTCAAGGATATCGATATGACTGTATGCAACAACTGCCACTCTTATCTGCACAGAAATAAGTGGGCGAAATACAAAGACATAAACCATGTCATAGAAGAAGTGGTCAGCGATAACATAAAAGACAAGGTCAACGTGTCAAGACTGAAAAAAATGGAATCTGATGCATTGACAGCATACAAGGCAGGGGTCAACAAGGATATAACAATAGAAGTATCCATGACGAGACAAAAATTCGATCTTCCAGCAAAGTTCCATGTGACGCTATGCCCGAAATGCTCAAAACAGGGGACGAAATATTTCCAATCGATACTTCAGGTGAGAAACAGCACAGGCGAGATAAACGCTTTCATAAAAAGCGAGATAGCAAAGCAAGCAGAGAAAGGGATCCATCTGAACAAGGAAGAGAGCGTTGACGCGACAGATGACAATATCGATTTCTACATCACAAGCCAATCATATGCAAGAACGCTTGCAGAGAAAGTCAGAAAGAATTTCGGCGGGATAATAAAGAAGAATGCGCAATTATTCTCGATAAACTGGGAGACGAGCAAGAACCTATACAGGCTCAACATACTCCTTGAACTACCGAACTATAAGAAAGACGACGTCATAAAGAAAGGAGATGACTTGTTCAAGATAGTAAGCTTCGACAAAAAAGTCCACGTGACAAACCTCAAGAATAACCATAAGACATCGCTTCCACACTCAGATTCATATGACATACTAAAGCCCGTCGAAGTCATGATAATGAAGAAATACCCAGAATTTGAGATACTCGACCCGAACACATATTACCAGGCGAGACTTCTGAACCCAAACGAAAAATTGCAAGTCAACCAGAAAATCAAAGTAATCATCGACGGCGGAGAAGCCTGGCTGATAAGGGAATAAAACTATAAGATATATCTTTCACTCATCGTAATCCCCTAAATTTTTCTGCCCCTTTCTTTTATTTTCAGGAACCTTGACCTTTTCTTCAGAAAGTTCCTGGCCTACCTGTTTTTTTACATCAAGAGCTATGTTCTTTCCAAGCAATTGAGTTAGCGTCGTTATATCTACCCTCTTTACTGAACCGATATCTTTTATTCCGGCATTGAACATCTTTCTTGCCCTAACACGACCGATGTTTCTGAGCTGCAAGAGCGGTATCAATTCCTCCTTGACGCCGTACTTGAGCCTGAATCTCGTCTTAGAGACGTCCTTAACAAGGGTGTGCATCTTGAGCAATTTAGAGAGTTCCTCCATACTGTACATGAGCCAATCTATCAATTCTAATTTCCCGCGAAGCTCTCCAGGGCGCACGTCGAACCTCTCCATCAGATACTCTTCATCATGCTCATCAAGCCATTCAGAGAAGAGCATCGATGTCTTGAGCGAGTTCAAGAACTCGTCGTAATCCTCATCGAACAGTTCAGGAACCTCGGTCAGCATAAAATCTTGTTTTTTCAATAGCTCTTCCCCAAAATCATTTAGCTCTTTTGATTTCACCCTAAGAAGCGGCCTCAATTCTCGACATGTCGTCGCAAGATGCACTATAGAAAAAGAGTTGAATAATTCTTCGTCTTTCTTCTTTATTCCGACCTTTAATGATATTATGATATGGTTTGCAGTGTACGGGTCAAGATATAATTCAGAGACCCTCCGCCCAAGCATCGTCGCTCTTATCTTTCTATCATTTGCAAAAGAAAGTTTAATCGCACTTACGAAATCTATCCTCAATCCCTTGCCGATCGTTTTCTTAGCATCAGATTTTTTTTCGACATCCCCTTCAGACTCATATTCTATGAATTCCCAAGCCTCAAGCTGATCAAGCATCCGATCGATTATCAAATTAAGCTTTCCCATATCGCCATAATGCCTTGCATAAAATGTCTTCGAAAAGAACTCGCGAAGCTCTTTCGTCGTCCTTATGAATTCAGAAGCTATAAGACTCAATATATACGTTCGCATTATAGGCTCGACAGCAAGCTTTGAGGTTATCTCTTCAGGGACCCCATTTATGTATCTCTCTTTTATCTCTATCTTTTCAGAATCGTCATCAGTAATACATATAGCCTCACCATAACTATCATAAGACGGACGACCAGCGCGGCCAGCCTGCTGCTCATATTCAAGAACAGGAATATACTGCATACCCCAGACTCCATAACGCTTCAAATCACGGATTATGACACGAAATGCAGGCAAATCTATACCCATGGAAAGAGTTGGCGTTGCAACAATCACTTTTATTATGCCATCTCGAAAATTATTTTCTATGATGCTGCGCTGTTCTGCAACAAGGCCTGAATGATGGAACACGGCGCCGTATTTTGCGGCTTCAGCAAGTCTCATGCACTGTCTCGTTGGAGAAGCTAGGGCATGGAATATGTCGCCTGATATCTCTGAGAGTTTCTTCTCATCTATGAGTGATTTGTAATCATGTTTCTTGTCCTTCAAAATGAATTCTGCAATCTTTTCGGCAATGCTTTCGGCGGATCGTTTCGTATTCACAAATACTATGCACTGCTTTTTCATGACGATCGTATCAAGAACAAGATTTATTGTCGGGTCAGAATTTCTATGTTCGACAGAAATAGTTTTTGATTTCATGGTGATATTAAAGAAAAATACACTCCCTTATAAATATAATGCAAAAGTATATAAGTATAAGATAAAAAAAAAACATTCACTGGACACGCTCACAAAAAATATTTAAAACCGTTATAACTATTTCTTTAATTATAACCATCAAGAGAATAAACGCTAGATGCATCGATTATGAAAAAGGAAGAAATATTTTTTCCAGAAGAAATGACTCCGGATCTGGCCGAAGAGGTTGGATTACATTTAGGAGATGGCAGTATGAATTATTACAGTGGAAAAGGATTATACCAATTAAGGGGACATATGGAAGATGACAAATCACATTATATATCAAGGATAAAACCTTTGTATAAATTATTATTTAATATTGATATTAGCCTAAGAGATATGCCCTCCACAAGAGTGTTTGGGTTTCAGATATGGTCTGACAAGTTGGTTAATTTTAAGAAAAATATTTTAGGATTGCCTGTAGGACCAAAGCATGATTTTTTAATTCCATCGGTAATAGTTGGAAATGATGAATTTTCAAGAAGTTTCATAAGAGGATTTTTTGACACTGATGGATGTTTATATCTTTAGAATAAACGTGGTAAGTTATATCCCCGAATAGAGATGGTTTCTATTTCAGAGAGGTTTGTAAAACAATTAAAAGAAATAATTTCTAGGTTAGGCTTTAGGGTCACATATGAAAAGAGAGATAGTCTTATTCGTCATAGGTTTACAATCCACAAATTATCCATACGAGGAAACGAGATGACACAGAAATGGTTTTGTGAAATCAAACCAAATAATCCAAAACATATCAACAAATTCAAGAAATTAAATTTATAATAATAAAAGTGGGCCCGGAGAGATTTGAACTCTCGACCACACGATGTCGGATGTGTTTGCTTGATGCAAAACATCAGGACTGACACAATTATCAGTCGTGTACTCCACCAGGCTAAGCTACGGGCCCAAAATAGCCATCGCGCTTATGTGGCGATGACTTAAAATAAAAATGCGCCCCCTGGCAGGATCGAACTGCCGACCTCAAGATTAACAGTCTCGCGCTCCACCACTAAGCTAAGGGGGCACAGTCAAAGAACCGATAAATGATTTATAAATGTTACGCGATGAAAAGGTTCAGGGCATGATACGAAAATATCTGGAAAAAACGAAAAATCGATTGAAAGTTGAAAATTTATGAAAAAGGCGTGGTATTTTGATGATGGATCATTACATTGTAAGTGTTTTTTGGTATCAAAAAAGTAATCTGTTAATCACCTATAAAACAGGAAAAAATTTATAAACACCCCTTACAATGTAGTACGATATCGTTGGTATAACATTGTTACAAAAGAGGGTGGTTAGGGTTGCGAGTTGGTTTAAGAAGGCTAGTTCTATATTTTACGTATTAAATAGCAGTTTTGAGCTAGCTGGCAGCCAGTAGATAGATAATGAAGCTTAGGGAATACGAAAAAAGATTGAATGGGCTTAAGGCTGAGAGAGAGCACTTTCTTCAACTACTCAGGAATCTCGACAGGAAACTTGAACTTGGAGAGATAACAAAATATAATCAGCAGTTCACGACTAAATCTATAACGCGAGGTCTTAGCGAAAGGGAGTATCTGCAAAAACTGAATAAGGAAATATCCGGTCTTGAAGAGGTTGTCCAAAGAGAAAGGCAGAAAAATCATGCGCTGATGAATATAATAAAAGTTGGCGGCATACTTGCTGTCGTGATTGTTGTGCTTCTTATGCTTGTGATGCCAAACGTTAATCAGGGTAATAATAACATAAAGTTATACGTGATGGATGTAAATACTACATATGAAGGCACGCAGACATATGGATTATCGCCAAGAGAGAACACGACGATAAAATCCCTTAAGATAAGCGGGGCGTATTCTGGAAACGTTAAGGTTTATTTAGTGAGAAATAATAGTGGCAACATAACTGAAAAATATCTTGTGTTCGATTCGCAGCAGACAGCAGAGAATCTCTCAGAGATAACAGGGAAATTCATAATAGATAACAAAGAGACTGAGCAGAATTCTACTAAGGGTGGGCTTAAGTCATTGATGCAGGGCGTATGCGACGAGACATGCAGGATAAGTGTATCAGCGAGCAACGCATACCTTCTGATAGTCGCAAGTGACAACAGCAGCGTCAGGATAAACAGCATTGAGTATACTCAGCCGATAATAAATCACCCGCCAAGACAGCCGAC
>CAZFVG010000073.1:0-4874 GCA_964522135.1 uncultured Methanosarcinales archaeon
TAATGGGATGCCGACTACGACACGCGGTGACGCTACTTTCAATTTAGGGGTTTTCAAATTCGTAAATATAACTCATCCAGTCGTTGTGTGTGGCGATTTTTTCTGTGACGCTCTAGAAGATTGTTCGTCTTGTTCATTTGATTGTGGACCATGTAACTCTACAGGTGGTTCTAATGGTAACTCCACAGGAAATCAGACAGGAAATCAGACAACCGGATCAGGTTCCGGCTCTGGTTCTAGCGGTGGAGGCGGTGGAGGCGGTGGCGGTGGAGCTGGTGGCGGTGGTGGTGGCGGTGGACAATTCGGAGCTACACCATCTTTTCCTCCATGTACAGAGAGATGGGCGTGCGGTAACTGGACAGATTGTTCGTTAATAGGGGTTCAGCTAAGAAATTGCACGGACTCAAGCCATTGCGGAACATATGATACTAAACCGAAAGAAGTTCAAGATTGCGCTTACGAAGGGAATTGTTTTGACAGTATCATAAACTGTCATAATGGAAAATGTGAAGAAGGGGTAGATTGCGGTGGTCCATGCGATACAAAATGTCCTTCTGTCGAGCAGCCGATAGGTAATATAACTATAAAATTTCCAAAGCTAGAATTGCCAAAAAAAGTCTGTGAGAGACATGTAGATTTTAAGGACGAGTCAATATGGATATTCCTATTGATTGTGTTATTATCTCTGATAATACGGTATGTGTACACCTCGTATAAAATATATTTGTGGAGAGAAGATGATACATTAGCTCCGTTAGATAGAGCAAGAAGGATAAATTCTGCAAAAAGAAAGAATCTGTTATTCGCTATGACCTTATTTTTCTTGACACTTGTATCTTTCTTGTACAGTTACTATTTTCTTCTTTGTCCTACAGATTTCTTAAATTATTCTTGGTTATTGATAATACTGCTCTTATTGATACCGCTTGTTATCCATACTATTATGAGAAAGTTCGAATACAGTTCTGGAGAACACTTAGATAAATCAAGAAAACTTGATGATATACACTATCAGAATATAGTCCGGATGATAGAGATGGAAAACGATATACTTGCCGATGAGGAAAATGCTATAGCCAACAGGTTGTACGAATTGAGCAAGAAACGTGATTTTTCAGAGCTCATGGAGAAGAATGCTGCCCTTAAGGACATATACAAGAACTTAGTCAAATTGTATACTGAATATCGTGAGAAGAAGAATCCATTTGGTCTAGAAAAAGATGTTGTTGATGATATAGATGTTTTAGAAAACGATGCTTTGTTCAAAAAAGAGATAGAGAACCATGCAGAGTTGAAACATCTATACGAAAGACTGAAAAAACTTTACTCCCAATACGAAGAAAAGCAGAAATTATATGATAAGTTAGACGAAACAGAAGAAAAAGAAGGTAGTGAGAAGAAAAAGGATAAAAAATGATCTTCTAGAACTAACTATAGATTACCTTATCATCTCGACTTTCATCATGTTTATGTTTCCAGCTACGTTGAATGGTATTCCTGCTGTTATGACGACGAGGTCGAGCGATTCTACAATCTTTTTGTCTCTTACAACTTCCAGGGAATTTTCTATCAATGCATCAGTATTCTCTGGATATGGTATAAGTATCGGTCTGACTCCCCATACTAACACAAGTTTTCTGAATTCTTTTTCATTAGGTGTTATTGCAATTATAGGTGTCAAAGGTCTGTGACGCGATATCTGCCTTGGAGTATGTCCTGAAGAAGTGCAACTTATTATAGCTGCAGCCCCTAAGTCTCTTGCTGTATGACACACCGATCTGCTTATGCTATCAGCGATTGTAGGTTTGCTATCGCTTTCTTCATGTGGAATCTTTAAGGATTTTAATGTTCTTTCTGTCTTTCTTGAAATCTTATCCATAATTTCAATCGCCCTCAACGGATGCTTTCCTGATGCTGTCTCGCCAGATAACATTACGGCATCTGTTCCGTCGAGTATTGCATTTGCAACGTCCGTAGCCTCGGCTCTTGTAGGCCTAGGATTTTTAGTCATTGATTCAAGCATCTGAGTTGCCGTTATTACTGGTTTCCCTTTTGCATTGCACTTGTGTATTATACTTTTCTGGACGCTTGGTATATCTTCGATGGGTATTTGAACTCCCAAATCTCCTCTGGCAACCATAACTGAATCGCTTACGTCTATTATCTTATCTAATAATTCAAGCGCCTGAAATGCCTCTATCTTCGCTATCACTCCTATATGTTCAGCATTATGCATCGCAAGCAATTTTTTTGTCAATATGACATCTTCTGGAGTTTTTACGAATGATTGTGCTATGAAATCTATGCCGTTCTTTATGCCGAATACGATGTCATCTATATCTTGTTCCGACAGCGCAGGAAGGTCGACTATTGCTCCTGGGACGTTGACATTTTTTCTGGTTCCTATCTCTCCGCCTATGCTTACCCTGCAGAGTACTTCTGTACCTTGTACATCCTCTACTACAAGTTCTACTGTTCCATCTGCTATATAGATGAATGTATCCTTCTGCACTATCTTTGGCAGGTTTTTATAAGATATCTGTATAAGTTTGTCGTCGCTCCACTCAATATCTCTTGTGGTTACGGTTACTGGCTCTCCATCTTTGAGGGTTATGTTATCCTTAAATTTTCCTATCCTTATCTCTGGACCTTTTGTATCGAGCATTATTCCTATAGGTACCTCTAGTTCTTTGTTAATCTCGTGTATTATATCCAAGACTTTGAGATGATCCTCATGATTTCCGTGAGAGAAATTCAATCTGGCTATATCCATTCCTTTCTTATGCATCATCGACACCATCTCTTTCGTGTTAGAGCTTGGGCCTATGGTACATACTATCTTTGTCTTTCGATCCTTGAAGTTGTTTTCCATCAACTGTTATTTTGCCTGCCAGTTTATATATTTTCCCATTATAGAGTGATATGAAAATCGCAATATTTAAATAATCGACGAGAAATGATATTTGTAATATATATGATTAAAATATACTATAAGATTAAACTTATACTTCTAATATATATGTTATAGAATAGAAAAGTATTTAAATGATTAATATCATAATTGTCAATTAGTATAGTATTTTGGACAGTGGTATATTCGAGGATTGCATGACGCGAGTAAATATACAATTAGAAGACGAAACGCACACCAAAGCCAAGGTAATCGCTGTTCTCAAGGACATGACCCTGAATGAGTATTTCGAGAAGGCCATCAGGGAAGCTATAGAAAAAGATCAGGCAATTCTGAACAAGATGAAGACGAATAAGTGAGTGTTAGCTTTCAGAATGCAAATAAAATGAAAAATCATGCGACTTTGAGGACGGAGAAACTAGGTATGAGATATTTTAGAGATATCTTGAATCACAATAGATTTATGATTACTATAATTTCAGTTCTATTTATTCTGCTATTTGTTACATTATCAGCTAAACCTGTTCTTGCTCAGGTTTCTATAGACAACGTCGACATACCTGACACCATACAAGAGAACAGCGTTCTTAGCATCTCCGTTGATGCATCAACTGATTTAAACTCTTCAATAACTTATTTCATATACAAGAATGGCTTGCTAGTTTCGAATGCCAATAATTATTCTGAATCATTAGGTTACAATTCTTCAGGAACATACACTTACATGATAAAAGTTCAGGACGCTAATAGTTCCGCCTCAGAGAATGATACAGTAACCGTCGTAAACGTTCCATTACAGATATCTCTTAGTTCGCCTGCAAATACTACGTTCACTTCTAGATATATAGATATTAATCTTAGTGTATCCACATATGCAGACTCATGTACTTATAATATAAATGGAACCAGCGGAAGTCTGAGCAATATATCTAACCAATTTTTCGGAAATATAAATCTGAGTAGTGATGGTCAATATTATGCTTTAATAACATGTTCGAACAGGTATGATTCCTCGCAATCGTCGGCATCATTCAGGGTAGATACTACAAATCCCGTTGTGCTGTCGAAATCTTATAGCATAGATGCGAACAATGTAGTCACATTAAACATGGAGACTAATGTGCAGTCAACGTGCAGATATGATACCAGCGATATTGATTACTCTTTGATGTCGAATACTTTCAACAATACTAATGCTTTGCAGCACTCTACTTCGATATCAGGATTGACCAGCGGAAATTATAATTATTATATACGATGCAAAGGATTGAACAATGCGACAATGCAGTTTTCAGAGGCGATATCCTTTACCTTCACAATAATTCCTACTGCAGCGGTCTATCTGGATACGAATCCTCCTTTGAAATCTGGAACTTACTCAGTAAAGCTCGTCACGTCCGAACCTGTACAGAATAATCCAACTCTATACTATACTTTAGACAATGACCAGTCTCCAAGATATGTATCACTCACAGGTTCTGGGACATTATGGACTGGATATCTTATAGTAGACGATAACATTGCAAACAGGGTCGCAACACTGCATTTTTCCGGAAAAGATTTTGGAAATAATGTAGGGAGTGTCATAACAGTAGGTCAATTATTCCTAATCGACAGCGTACCTCCTATAGCTCCAAGCAGTATAGATGCAATTGCACAATCAGACGGCTCAATACAAGTAAAATGGTACTATGATGGAGAGCCTGTAAGAAGATTCAACATATACAGATCTACATCAGGATCTACCGATTACGTAGATTACTATGATAGCAGCAACACGAATTATTTCGTGGATACTAACGTGATTTCTGGAGTTACATATTATTATAGAATCGCAGCCGTTGACGATGCTAATAATGACGGTGCACTATCATCGTCTGTTGATGCAACATCACAGGGTAGGCCTGCTGTGTCTTCAGATGGGACTACAGCAGCTCCGTCACAAACACTCGATTCCCAATTG
>CAZFVG010000074.1:0-4853 GCA_964522135.1 uncultured Methanosarcinales archaeon
ATGCCAAAGATAGATGCATCGTATCTGCTTGTCGATAAGCACTCCGCCGTGCTGCTTGTTGACAGACCATTCCCAGATTGGTCTATAGAAAAAGCTTACAAGACTCTTGTGAATGATCGTTGCATTAACCCTCCAGGAAATGTTGGGATTATTCTATATAAAGATGGAGAGAATTTTTTTAAGAGTGACGCTAAATGGGGACATAAAGAGCAAAGAAAGGGCAGGCTGCTAGAATATGAACATAAAGATATTGGAAAGTTGGTACAGCTAGCGCCAGAGGAATCATTTGCTGCCTATGTTCTGTCAGCAGGTAATATGTTACCAGGCAGGCTACAGTATTATCAGGCAGGATCAAAGATTCTGAATGAATGTATAACTCAGTATACTATGACACTTGTGAAAGATGGTAAGACGACTTTGTTAGGATTCTCAGAACCGATTTCCGGATCGCAGCCGCAAAGCTTCATATTGAAACATGAACATGAATTTGACGAATCTCTACAGATGTTCGGTTCATATGTTGTCCCAAGAAATGCCTAAGGACAATTCCTTCAATTAATTATAGAAGAATATATTTCTATAGTCCTATTGTTTCTGCATAGATGAGGCTATCATGCTTCCTGCGCTCACAAGAGCCGCTGCAAGTACTACATAGCTTCCGCTTATCTGCCCACTATTCCACATCTCTGGGAGTATGAATGATGCCCCGACCTTGACTATCCATAAGCTGAACATAAAATATAACAGTCCAACTATTATCAAGAAGAATGACGCTATCAGTGTCATAAACATTGCTTTCAAACCGAAACCCCATGCCATAATATCACCTTATTCTATATTTTTTTTTATTAAAGAATAGGAATTTATTTATAAATTTATTTGATGAGTTTTATCTCTTTCGTCCTTCCGTTTACAAATTCTACAATTACAGCCTTTCCCTCATGAGCGGCTCCGGGATTTATTACGAGGGTTCTTCCTATTCGTACGCTTCGTATTCCCTCATGTATGTGCCCTCCAAAGGCCATTGTCGGCTGAAATTTCTTTACTATGTCCTTCATCAATATTGATCCGTAGTGCTGTCCCCTTACCTCTTTATGTGCATGTTTTCCTATCTTGTCAAGCTTGGTATTATACGGAACTATATGAGATATGAAAATGACCTTCCTTTGTTTATTCTCTTTTCTGAACTTCTTGAATATCTTCTCAAGTATTTTGCTATGCTTCTTGAAGGCTCGGCTTTTAGGCCTGCCCGGGAAGCTATGTCCTCTCATTCCTATGAATATATACCTATCGAACTTGAAATACTTATAATCAAATCTTCTTATGTTGTGATATCTCTTTATTATTTTAGTGACTGTTAGTGTCCTTTCCCAGTTAGGCATCGACATTTCTATCTTTTTGTCGACGTCAGCGACATCGTCAGCCATTGGGTAATCCATATTTCCAAGAACGGTAAATACCGGTATGCTTAACTCATTTAATTTTCGTAATGATACTTCTGCCATTCTCAAGTCTTCTTTGACGAGTTTCTTGTACCTTTTTTTTCCTATTATCTCTGATAGTTCGACATTCTTTCCGAAACAGTGCTTGAACCAAAGTTTTCTATAATGGAATGGAGGGTAGTCCCCTAAAGATATAAGGGCATCTATCCCTTCTTTAGCTATGATCTTTTTGAATTTCGGCAGAAATGTACCATGGAAATCTCCGCACACTAATATCTTCATGTTGTTTTTGCAATCAACCTTTATTATAAATTTTTCTACTCATCACTTGCGCTTTCTTTGACTATAAGAAAATATCTATGCTTGTACGTTTCTTTCATCTTCTGCTGTATAGGTGTTTTTTTTGCGAGAAGTGGCTTTACTGCAAAATAATATTGATGGTCGTTAGGAGTTATCATGATAAAATCCTCTCCCTCGGCGCCCTTATGCATTTCGAGACCCTCTTTTTTGAACGAGTTGTATATCTCGTCAGCGGTCTTGTGTCTGAATGATTTTAAGAAATCGCGTTTTTTTTCAAATGACCACTTATCAAAATCCATCTGTTCACCTGTCATACTTAATCAAATATTTTCTCCGAAAGCCTTAAGGTCTTTTTGCTTTAACACCTGCTCCATCTCAAGGAAATCTTTTGCAAGGATAGGTCTGAGGTTGGGGTTGTATAGCATAGCAGCAGGATGATATAAAGGTATTACCATAAAATCCATTCCATCTATGACTATGTGATGGACCTTTCCATGAAGTTTTGTGATGCCTTGGATCTTTGTCATATTTGGGATGTTGAATTCGGCAAGAACAAATTTTGTAGAATAATTCCCGAGGGTGCATATAATTTTTGGCTTGATTATCTTTATCTGCTCGATTAAATATGGCGTATGCCTGTAGATTTCGTCAACAGCTGGATCCCTATTCTCTGGAGGGCGGTATTTCAGGATGTTTGCTATATAGACGTCATCGAGAGTCAGATTGATGCTCCTAAGCAGTTTATCCAATTCTTTTCCTGCAGCCCCGACGAACGGTATTCCCAGTTCATCTTCTTGGGCTCCCGGAGCTTCTCCTATGAACATTATGTTAGCATCAGGGTTTCCCTTTCCAAAGACGAGATTTTTTGCCGCGTCCTTTAATGGACACTTCATATCGGAAAGTATTTTGTTTCTGATGGTTTCTAGACTCTCAATCTTTTCCATGATTGTCGTATCCATCAGAATTATATAAATTTAATCAAAATGTGATATTTACCATGGATGTATACGTACACTATCAGAAATCAGGTCCACTATATCTTCTGCATTGCATGATTGACATCTATATATGGTAGCTTCAGGTGGCTGTTCGTATCTTGTTATTGCCATCCCTCTTATGTCGCAGTTGTGGCATATCAAGATGCCTTCAGGGGTTTGTGGCCTGCTTATATCCAATAGATTACTCAACGTGACTAGAAATGCCTTCTGCTCTGTTATTCTTTTGACTAGATCCTTATTTTCATAACCGCCCTTTTCATATTCTCTCCGTAAATTTCTTATACGTCTTCTAACAGCTTCTTCATCTGTCGTTATTGCCCGAGATTTCTTATAGAATTCTTCTCGTCTTAAATGTATAAGCTCTATCTCTTGACCGTTGAGGGGTCTGTAAACCCCGCTTACAATTGTTTCCATATAGTTCATGTTAATCTCTACAGAATATCAAAAATAGAAAAAAATAAAGAATTAAAAAATCTTGCGTTTTATAGCAAGTTTATCCAGTAGGCCAGACAAACGATGGTGGCCTTATATTATCCACTACTGTAACATACACATCCTGTGAAGTATTGTATACTCCATCTGATGCCGTGACCGTTAATTTGTATGTTGCGCTGCATCCTGGCTTGCTGCAACCAGTTGGGTATGCATCATTGAATGTAGTAGTGTATGTAGAGCTTGTCATCCATCCACTGTACGTAACTGTTATTGGATCGTTCTCCCTGTCTTTTACCTCTGGAACTATCTTCACCGTATCTCCTTCCGATACTGTTATGTTTGGCATGTATTTTATCACTGGTGGAGTGTTCAGCATCTTTACTGTCAATGTGAAGGTCTCCTTGGTGTTCAATGTTCCATCGCTTGCAACAACAGATACTGGATATACTCCCGCATCACCAATCTGTGTTTTCCAGACTCCCTTATTACTAAATGGTATGGAATATGTCAGCCACACGTTGTCGCCAGCATCTGGATCTGTGACGTTTGGAGCGAGTGTTACCACATCCGTCTCTGTTATAGTCATATCCTTAAGATGTTGATTGAATATAGGTGCTCTGTCCACGTTCTCAACGTTAACGTTTACAGTCTTTGTTACGTTGTGGAATCCGTCCGACACCTTTACGAATACCTTGTGTAATCCTGCTGAATCAAAGTTAGTTGTATATGTAGGACTGCTCATCCATCCACTGTATTCTATTGTCAATGCGTCATTTTCTGGGTCGAAGAAATTACAGTTCAGATTTACTGTCTCTCCTTCCTTGACTGTTATGGTGTCTGGGCAATCTATTATTGGTGGCTTATTGCTTGGCTTTATTACGACAAGGACATCTGCACTTGCATTTGCGTATCCATCGGATGCAACAACTTTTATAAGATATTTTCCTGCATCTCCGTCCTTTGTCTGCCATAGTCCATTCTCGTTGAATGGCGCACCGTATGTATATGTGAGTGATAAACCGTTTGGATCCACTGCTTTCAATCTTAGAGTGACGAGATCGCCCTCTGTTGCGGTTATAGTATAAGAAACGTTATTGTATTCATTACTTTCAGTCGAAGTCATATTCGATGACACTATTGATGTATTTGTCTTAACCTGTGTCGCATTAAGCATCGTTGTGCCATTTGCAGAACTGATTATTGCTCCCTCAAGCGTTACATTTAGAGGAGTGCCAGGATTCTGCTGACAACCCGTAAGAACAACAACCATAAGCAATGCTACAATGCTAACGATAGATAATAACTTCTTCATTTCAAACCACCCTCACATTTTTAATAACTGACTTAATACATAAGTAGTATTTAAAGTTTTCTATCATGGAGTGAAAAATCGTGCTCATAATATATGATTTTCTCTCGTTTACCGATGATAATGGCACATATAGAATTAATCATCAATGAGTAGTGTTAAATCTTTTACGATGTATTATTTGAATATTCTTTCAAAGAATGATTTCTTTTTTCCTGATTCCTTTTCGAATTCTTTGATGAGCTCTTCTTGTTTCTTTGATAATTTTTCTGGAATTTCGATTTTTATCTTTATCAATTCATCGCCTATTCCGTGACCGTTAAGATGCTGCACACCCTTTCCTCTCATACGAAGCACTGTTTCTGGCTG
>CAZFVG010000075.1:0-4820 GCA_964522135.1 uncultured Methanosarcinales archaeon
ATTATCCACTTCCTTCTGAATCTTCTTGTCCTCAGATTTCTTTGAAGGGCAGTCGCTGTTGAGGCATGTCTCCTGGAATCTTCTGCCTGAAATTATCTGTATTATCGGATAGCTGCATTTGTCGCAAACTTTCTGAGTTGCCTTGACTTTTCCAAAAGGCATGTTGAATATGTTCTTGCATTCGGGATATGCGTCGCATGCGATGAATCTTCTCTTGCTCTTCTTTGAGAACGTGACACGAAGATTTCCCTTGCCGCATTTCGGGCATTTGCCAATGTAGCTCTCGGCGTCGAGGGCCTCTTTCAATGATGCGAGCAATTCTTTCCCTATCGATTTCTCGCTTTTCTTGAACTTCTCTAAAATTTTTGTGAGCTCTGACTTCGCCTCTGTAAGAACGCGCGGTTCGTTCAATTTTTTCTCTCGTATCTCTTCCATCTCCTCTTCAAAATGTCGTGTCAGTTGCTCGTCAAGAATCTCAGGGCAATACTTATCAAGTACGCTTATTGTCTGGATGCCAAACTCCGTCGCCATAATCGGATCATTCTTGACATAGTTTCTCTCATATAATGAATCGATTATTGACGCCCTTGTCGCCTTTGTACCAAGGTTTCTCTTCTCAAGTTCTCTGATGAGTGATGCTTGGGTGTAACGCTTTGGAGGCTGGGTCTCCTTGTCATGTTTTATAGTCTCTTTATTATGCACTATATCACGTTCCTGAACTTTTGGCATCTCTAAATCCTCAAGCTTAACATAAGGAGCGTAATATTTATGCCATCCTGAGAAAGTCGTTCTTGTCCCACTTGAAACAAACGATTCATGCTCGATATTCATCACTATCTTTACTGTCTCTCTTTTCGCGTCAGGACCAAAACATGAAAAGAATCTCTTGACAATTAAATCATATACCTTATGTTCTCTGTCTTTCAGGTGTGGTTGAAGACCTGTAGGATAGATTGCAGGATGCGCTGGATCAGTCTTTTTTCCTTCAGTAGGCACAAGCGGTGTCTTCAGAAGTTCCGAAACAAGCGGCGCGTACAGATGGTTTTTCGCAAGGTTATCCATTATTTTTTTATATCCTATCTCCTTAGGCAATTTCTGCGATGATGTCCTTGGATATGATATATATCCAGAAGAATATAATTCCTGAGCTATCTCAAGCGTCTGTTTAGGGTTTATTCCAAAGAATCTGTAAGACTCTGTCTGAAGAGTTGTCAGATCGAACGGCACAGGCGCTTTCTGGACAAACTCTGAAGTCTCTGTGCTCTTGATAGCGCCATCCTTGCCCTTGATTTTCGAATATACCTTAAAAGCCTCTTTCTCGTCGCTAAACTGCCCCTTCTCGTGCCAGAATTCGAGTGTCGCTCCATGAATTACTCCATTGACCTGAATCTCCCAATACGGCACTGGCTTGAATGCAGATATTTCCTTCTCGAGCTCTACGATAAATTTCAATGCCGGTCCCTGAACGCGTCCCGAAGACATTATCTTAAACGCCCCAGTCGATCGTATTGCAAGCGTCAATGCACGACTCAAGTTCATTCCATACATCCAATCAAGGTAGTGCCTTGTCTCACCTGCGAATGCCTGTCCCCAGTCTAGTGATTTTGATTTATTCTCGTATGATTCAAGTATGTCTGGCTTTGTGAGCGTCGAGAATTTCATCCTTGCGGCGTCCTTCTGCTTACATATGAATCTTACGCAGTTCCATCCTATTACTTCACCCTCAATATCGTAATCAGTCGCAACAGTGAACTCTTTTGCATCCTTCGTGATTTTTTTCAATGCATTAACGTATTTTTTCGTGAAGCTCTTAGGATCCACATCAGATGTCTGTTTCCACTCAATGTCAAATGATGGATACTTGAATGTCTTGTTTTTTTCCGCAACCGTGTATAGATGCCCTACAGCGCATCCAACGACGATGTCTTTTTTTCCGTGAGTCACTCTATAGAATGGAACGCCCTGCACATTCTCCTTTATCATCTTGCCATCAGCCAAAGCTTGCGCTATCATTTTCGCAGCATTCGGCTTTTCAGTGATGATAAGTTCGTATGTCATGATATCCAATTTGACAAGATCTGAAATTTATCGACGGAAAAACGTTATTAATGAAAATATCTTTCGCGCCAGTTTCAAGTAGAATTGCTTAAGAAATATATAATCTTTTTGATTTGACTAAAAAACCGTTGTGATTTATCGACGAGAAAACAACGAAATTTTTTAGGCATCAATGCCCGAACTGTATCAGAAGGTCTATATCGTTCTTTTTACTATCGATTATCTCTGGAATATCACATTTTCCGTAGCATGAGTTGAGCCAGAATATCACTTCACAGCTGCCGCTTTCTACATGTTTATATATATACTGCTGGATCTCCTGAGCCCTAGGCTTTAATCCCTCTCCGAGCTGGATAAGGACTTTCTTTGCCCCTCTTCGCTTTATCTCAAAAGCGACCTTTTCGAGTTCCAAATCGTATTCATCATTCAGCATATTATCACATCAAAAAGAAATTAAAGTGAATAAAATAAAAAATATCTGCAAACACCTGCATTTGCTTACCAATTATTCTTCCGAAGATTCCTCAGTTGAGGACTCAGACTCAGACTCGTTGGATCCCGAATCTTCAGACTGGTCAGAATATTCTTCCTGTTCAGTTCCTGAATCCTTATCGCTACCTTCCGAATCAGATTTGTTCTCTTCCCGCTCCTCTGCCTTCTCTGCCTCTTTCTCCTCATTCTCTTTCTGGAGCTTTCTGAGCATCTCTTCTTCGACCGTCTCCTTCTTCTTTTTTGTCTCTATCTCAAAGACTCTTATCTCGAAATTTTTAAGCGGGTAGACCCTATGCAAAGCGTCTCGTACCTCTTTCTGAAATTTGTATTGTACAAGATCTGCTATAATCCTATCGAAGTTCATCTTGTTGACGAATTCCTTACATACCGCCCTGCAACTTTTAATCAGGTTCGCCTTGACAGATCCTTTGGTAAGATTGTTAGTCACCATGAGAGGCTTTATTCTTACAAGCAATCCATCGAGAGTCTTTACAACAAAACTATCTGAGAGTTTATCTTTCTCTCTTTTTGCAAGCCTTCTTAATGAGAATGGAGAGATCTCGAACTTTACTGCCTTTGTAAGACCCTTACCCTCCTTTATATCTATTATCTTGAACATCACGTTGACATTCTGTTTCTTCATGTCGCCGGATAGCTGCATCATGTTGACCTTTACAGTCCTGTTCATGAGCATCGATGCGTCCTCTAAAAGGACCTCTCCGATTACCTTGCTCTGAAATATCTCTGGAGCGACTATTGGGCACCATTTCTTCTTTTTCTGCTTCTTTAAATCAGCAGCTGCCTTTGCAGCATTCTTCGCTGCAGCTTTGTTGTTTGTGTTATCATCAGCCATTTTATTGTATACCTCTGTATGTTTTTATAGTATTATTACCTTGATTAACCGTCAACGACGATTACGGTAGACGCACGCTACGAGAACAACCATGCATCTGTGCGCGGTTTAGGAACCGCTTATTATAGAGTAGGAAAAAAAGTTCATTTATAAATATTACGGAACAAATCGCGCAAGGCAATTAATAAGCTATCGGCCAGAACTATAATTCCACAGATTCTCACTTGTATGCTATAAGTGTCAGATGCTCAGGATTGATAAGTTTTGTCTGATATCCTTTTTCATGAAACAATGGAGTCAGAGTTTCAGCGGTCGGCTTTCCTTCAATCATATGATAAGCTGCAATGACGAACGTCGCCCCAGCTTCCAGAGTTTTCTGAGCTCCACGCCATGCCTCAATCTCATGACCCTCTATATCCATCTTCACAACTAAATTTTTATGATCCGTAAAAGCATCCTGTTTTTGCAAAAGATCATCTAATGTTATAGTTCTTATAGGAAAAACTTTCAGCATATAAGCAGATCTTACATCGGTTATCATACGCGAGATTGTGCCGTCGGAGTAAATCATAGCGCTCGATGACCTGTCGGAAAGCGCATATGGAAATAGACTTATTCTTGAAGAAGCATTATTAGCTTTAAAGACATACTCTAATTTTTCTCTATTAAGCGGATCCGGCTCGAGGGCAAGCACCTTATTCTGCGGAAATTTTTGGGAAAGTGCGAGGCTAAAGTCTCCAGGAAAAGCCCCCGCATCAACGACTACGCCTCCACGATCATATATCGAATCGTGAAAATAACCCTTGAATTCTAAAGGTATCTCGAACAGAAAACATCTATCGATGTTTGGGAAGGATATATTTACACCTGCTAATTTTCCTGACGTAAATCTTAGTTCTGTATTGTGGTTCAAAAAATCGTGATAGAATCTGAAATCATCGCCTATTGAAGATGTCAGTATTTTCTCTGCCGCAAAGAATTTTCTTTTTGTGTATTTAAGAAATTCTTTGAACTGTCCTTCCGGAACGTGTTCCTTCAAAAAATTAACTATGATTTTTTTATTCACTTTAGAGTGGAAAAAATAATGATATAAAAATGTTTTGGAATCATCCAAAAAAAAAAAAACAGTTCCTTACAAGAATTCTATTCCGAGCGTATCGCCCATCTCGGATTTCTGGTCTCTATTCTCGACCTGGCTTCTCCCAGTTATCTGTGAACTCTTTACCCCTGTGACGATGAGCATGACTTTGACTGTACCTTGTAAATCCTCTGATATTTGGGCTCCCCAGATTATTCGCGCATCCTCATCAAGCTTTACAGAGATTGCCTCGACTATCTTTTTTGCCTCATTAAGTGTCAGATCCGTTCCACCGCAGACATTTATTAAGGCGCCGTTCGCTCCCTGAATATCTACATC
>CAZFVG010000076.1:0-4807 GCA_964522135.1 uncultured Methanosarcinales archaeon
AGTTAGCAATGCAGAGAGAAAGAGTATTATGATCAATTCAGTCATCAGACCTCATGGACTTAGAGGATATGTATTTGTCGAAGCTCCAGACAGGAACGTTGCAGAGCAGGCGGCATTTGGCATACCATATGCGCGAGGGATACTTCCAAGCGAGATAAAATATGTAGAGATAGAGCATATGCTCGAGCAGGTCAAGAAAGAGATGAATATCCAAAAGAATGACATCGCAGAGATAATCAGCGGCGCATTCAAGAGAGAGAAATGCAAGATAACACGTGTAGATAAAGTAAAAGAGGAAGCCGTTGTTGAATTACTAGAAGCGGCTGTTCCAATTCCAATAACGTTGAAACTTGACGCATTAAAAGTCATCAGAAGAGAGGGCGAGGAAGAAGATATTAGAGACAGTGAGGGATAATCATGAGTAAGCAAACAGTTGACGCATTAATAAACGGTGGACAGGCAAGCGCAGCTCCACCATTAGGACCAGCACTCGGACCATTAGGAGTAAATATAGGTTTAGTCATATCTGAAATCAATAAAAAGACAGGCTCGTTCAAGGGAATGCAGGTCCCAATAAAAGTCACAGTCGACACAGATACAAAATCATTCGAAGTAAGCGTCGGAACTCCACCAACCTCAGGATTGTTATTGAAAGAGGCAGGAATAGAGAAGGGATCAGGAAAGCCCCAGAAAGATAAAGTAGCTGATATTCTAATAGAGCAAATAATAAAAGTTGCAAAGATGAAAGAGGATGCCCTGCTTGGAAAGACATTGAAAAGCCGGGTCAAAGAAGTAATCGGAACAGCTAATAGTCTTGGAATGCTCGTTGAGGGAATGCCAGGCAAGGACGCTATAAAAGCTGTCGAAGCAGGAAAATTCGATGATGAGATAAGGGCCGAGAAGACAGAGCTTTCAGCTGAAGAGATAAAGATGCTTCAAGAAGAGAAGAAGAGATTACAAGAGGAAGTTGAGAAGAGACACGCAGAAGAGCTCAAGAAGGCAACAGACATAGTAGAGTCGCTCAAGGGTAAAGAGAAATCCTTGATAAAGGCCAAACTTCACGAGGCAGGAATCTCAGAAGACTTGATCAAGAAACTTCTTCCAACAGAGATTGCAGCAACTGCAGGAGAGGCAAAAGGAAAGGCCGCTCCAGCAAAGAAGTAATCCTTAAGCTAGGATTTTTTTATTTTTTCATAAATTTTTTTCCTTTTCCTAATTTTCTTAAAGAGTTATCATTCTCGAAATAATAGTAATATTTATAAATATCAACATTCATGATTGATTTATCAATATTTTAAGAGGTGTGAGTTATGAATAAGAAAGGTTCTATGGAATTAAGCGTCAATTCTATTGTCATACTTGTTATAGCAATAGTGATGCTCGGGCTTATTTTAGGTTTTGTGAAATCAAAATTCTCGCAGGTCGGCAATGGTCTAACGACACAAGAGCCAGAGCCTAGCGTGGCATCAGCTTCAACACCAATAACGTTATCGAGAACTACTATTGAGACAAGTGCTGGTCAAACATTTGCATTAAAAGTTGGATATTACGATGGAGGAATAGCAAATTTTACTGGAAACCCTTCAACATCCTGCACTACACTGACATTTGATGGTACATCAACGTTCAATTCCAAAACAGTAGGTGTAGGTCAATCGACTACGTATACTGGATTGTTTAAAGTAGCATCAACAGTTCCTAAGGGAACTTATTTATGCCAGATGTTAGTCAATAGCGTTAGTTACGACTATACTATACAAATAGATTAAGGGTGATAATTATGAAAAGACATTTAACAAGGCAAGAGGAATTTGATGTACTGAAGATAGTAATTGATAAGTTCTTATTACTTGGGGTATTCTTGTTAGCGTATGGATTGTACAAGATTATAGAGCAGTCGACAAGCATCCTACTAGGACTTGCTGTAATGCTCGGCGGAGTAATATTGTTAATAATCTTGGCAGTCATACTTGTACGAGAGTATGAATTTATCAAGAACTAAGGCAAAAAAAGCAGCAATAGAGCTTTCAGCAAATTTTATCGTCATTATCATAATTTCTATTGTGATACTCGCTGGAGGCTTGATGTTATTCTTTAAGATAAAGGACAGTGCACAATCATATGCCGATAAATTAGACAGCCAGACGCAGGATAAACTAAGAAGCGTGATGCTCAGCAACAATTACAAGACAGCAATCTATCCGACCGATATTACGATAGATAACAACAAGGCTGAACTTATAGGTATAGGGATAACGAATATATATGATGTCAGAACAACGTTCAGAATACGCTTAATGTATGTCAAAGAATATGATTCTTATAATAATCTGGTTGGTACGATAAGCGATATTTCGACGCTCGGAACATATTACACGTTATCAAATTCTACTGTTGATATAGCGCCATATGATCAGACTACGAAGGGCATGCTTCTAAGGATGCCATCGAACACTACAAGCGGTCAATATGTCTACACTATAAATATAACGAGCAATACTCAGGCATACGGTCTACAGCAAGTGTATGTGAATAATCCTTAAAATAATGACTTGATGACTGTAAATTTTTCTTGAGAAACGATTTATATACCTTTAATCATGTCTAGTAGGAATTTTTCTGGGTCAGATGATAAGACAAAATGAGAGGACAATAGTACGCCACGCGCACCAAGGCCTATAGCTATCTTCATATCCTCGTTGCTCTTGACGCCTGCTCCCATTAGTAGTGGAATGCCATTGCATGCTTTTACACCCTTGCTTATTATATCTGGCTTTGCAGTGCTTACACTTATTTCGCTTCCTATCAATTCAGGAGGCTCTATCGCTATAAAATTTGGTTTAACAAGTTTCATTGAGGCTATCTTTTTTGCATCTATATTATTTTTTGCGCAAACGATGCTTATCATATCATATTCTTTAAGTTTCAGAACGCTCTTTTCTATATCCTTAATTGATAAGGGTTTTTCTGAATGGTTGAGGAGGGAACCTCGAACATTCACTTCGACAAGATGTTTAGGTATTATGCTGCCAGTGCTCTTTCCTATTTCTGCATTATCAACGTGCTGGGCATATACTGGTATAGTTGTCTTTGATGCGACATACTTAAGGTCTAATGGTGCAGGACATATTATGATGTTTATACCTGTCTTCTCCTGAACTTTCTGGGCTATCAAGGCAAGTTTTAAGGCGTTCTCATCTGAAGACTCGTTGTAGGTCTTAAAATTAAGTATTACAAACGGCTTGTTGTAATCAAGCTGTTTTACTACGTATGGTTTTCTGTTGAAGAACATATTGATAGTTAATATAGGATGTTTATAAAAATTGCTACCCACTACGGAATAGAAAATCATTAACATTATGGTTGGTACTTCATAATAAACATTATAAACGAGTATTGAGTCTTGAATACATGGTCAATGATTCGGAACTGAAGGAATTTGAAGGGATAAAGAATGTCAAGATAGTTGATGGAAAGAAGGTATTCAACTGTACAATGTGTGGCAAATGCTGTTATTTTCGCGAGGACAAGAATATAACTAAAGAAGATGAGCAGAAATATTATGATTACATGTATTCAAAATATGGTATACTATACCTTGCACCATTGTCAGATATAACCATAAATGTCTGGCCTGAAGAGGCAGAAAAGTTAAGGCGTATAGCTATTGAAAAAGGGGTAGATGTAAAACTTAGACCAAAAAGGGCAGTATATGACGAAAAGAACAATGAGCTCATAATACTTGACTATTTCATCGACCATGACGTCTGCCCATTCTTTGATAAGAAGAAGAGGACATGCGGCGTGTATGACGATAGACCGTTAATATGCCGCGCGTTTCCACTCCTTAGCACAAAAACTACAGGCAATTGTGAGTACAAGCTCTTTGACACTAATGAATATGCAGATGAGCAGACAGAGGCCAAAAAACTTGAAAAGATGGTAGATTTCAAAAAAAAGATTATACAGTAAATGATAACGAGCGAGAATATAAAAATTCCTGATAGTATAGACAGTTCTATGATGGAACATATCATAAAAGATGCAAAAATCAAAGAATTAAGGATAATGTATGATGCTCTAAAATAGTTCTATAATAACATTTTGATGTTCTTAGAATCATAAAGTATTTAACCTTATAATACAGTATTTTATCATGAATATCTTAGAATCGTTGAGAACAGAGCTTGTACACGGAAACGCTATAAACATAGTGTTTATTGGAGATAGCATCACAAGCACGGAATGGGTCCATCCAAACTGGAGAGAAATAATAGAATACGTTCTGAAAGAAGACATGACGACAAAAATAAACGATTGGAAGATACCATCATGGAATTTAAGATGCTTCAATTGCGGGTTTGATGGATCGACTACTGATGATATACTTCGCATGATGGATAGCAAAATAATGTCACTAAAACCAAACATAGCGATATACCTTGAGAATACAAATGAGATACATTATGATGCTACACCAGAGCAGCACAAGAAAAATGTCGAGGCTATGATAGAAAAACTTTCTGAGACATGCAGTTATATAATTATCGCAAATTCAATATGCGGCAATGATGCCGAATACAACAAAACATTATCTAAATATGCTAATATTGTTCGTGAAATAACATTCACAGATAACATCATATTTGTTGATACGTTCTCAGAATACTCAAAATATGAGTTGAACAGGCTCTTCACCGTAAAATCTTTAGGAAATGAGGCTCTTGGACTTCGCCCAGGAGATATAGATTTCGTCCACCCCAACCAATTGGGAAACGCGTATATTGCAAAGATAATTCTTGAGAAG
>CAZFVG010000077.1:0-4789 GCA_964522135.1 uncultured Methanosarcinales archaeon
TGAGACCATCATCCCTGCGTCGGGGTTTGAACCATATGCTTGTCTTGAATTTGCTTGGACTGTGAGGACCGCCTTGTATATTAAATCGTTTCTTAAAGGTTCGGTGAACTGTTTAGGTAAGTCTTTCTTTCCTGTCTCTTTCCCTGCCCTATCCATTATTGAAACTTTCATTTGTGTTAATTATTTATTTTGATTCTAAGTTTATGCTTGTTATCGTCGGCGCAGTCTCGAGTGATCCTGGCCTGATTGATTTTGTGAATATGATTGCCCTCTTCTGTGCACCAGCGACAGAACCCTTGATCAATACGTATGTGCCTCGCACTAATCCATAATGTGGCCATCCGCCTTTTGGATTTACCTCTTCTGGTTTTGTCGAAATCTTGAGTATCTGTTTGTTTATCTCTGTTCTCATATGATATCCCATCTGTCCTGGATGTGGGACTCTATATAATACGTGACCCTGACCGCTCCACGCTCCTAAAGTTCCTACTCTTCGGACACCTTTCTCTGTCTTGTGGTTCTTGAATGAGACTCCGAACCTTTTTACTGGTCCCTGTAATCCTTTTCCTTTAGTTATTGAATGTATATCGACGTGCTCTCCCTCTTTGAAGAACGTGTTGACTGGCAATTCCTGATGCTCTTTTGCGAACTTTATCTTGTCAGCGACGCTGCCTGTGAGCCCTACTTCTATGAATTCAGGCTTCTTCTTTGCGATGCCAGTTATCCTTGGCTGAGTATAGACGAGAATTCTTGCATCGATATATTCTGATGCATTCAATTTGTCTAGTTCAGTAACATCCTTATGTGTCTTTGCGACATTTGTCTTTCGTGACAGGTCTTTGTCGACTTTGAATGTGATTTCTGTCGAAGGATTTGTCCCGAGGTATGCCTTCTTGTATAGCCTTATTCCTGCAACCTTTAATGGCGGGCACTCGATGACCGTCACTGGGAACGTTATTTCTTCGCCTTTCGTGATTGCGTTCTTTCGTGTATCAACGCCTAGAATCTGAGTCATGCCGACCTTATAGCCTATGAATCCTAAAAGAGAATCTTTTGTCTTCTGGTCCCACGATCTAACTCGAGCTACAGTGCTCTTTGCCCTGACCCTTGGCCAGAATTGCATGCTTCCGTGTCTTGGTGCTCTTATCGTTGCCATAATACAGCCTAATTAAGCTTAAGTAATATCATATTATTGCTTTGTGCATCGTGGTGTACTTTCGTACCGACCAATGCAATAATCAAGCCTCTCCGTGAATATCCTCAAGAAACTTGTTCCTTGGACATCCTTTTCAGGCCTTTGAACGATTCAATATTTTACAATCGAATCAGCGTCGATATGCGACGTTATTAAGATATAGGAATAAAAGTTAATTTATAAAGGTTATTGTTTGTTGTGTAGTGATAAAAAAATATTTATAGCCGGGAGATTTCCTAGTTTAAGCATGAGAAATTCTGAGGATGTAAGTAAGATTCTAGCGGAAAGAAGAGTTGAAAAGAATGCTAAACTTAGAGAATTAAATTATAAATTACGAATTCCGCGAGCTGAATGGAGCAATTTCAAGCGATCGCTAATAATCTTTGAAGAGAAATCGACGAGCGAAATCCCTAACGAAGAACTTGAGAAAATTCTAAGGAATGAAAAGGAGATTTCGGCAGAGCAATTGACAATAATTCAGGGATGGTATGCAATAAGCAGATACAGATTGGGGCAGGAACCATACGAAGCTGTAAAAAAAGCTGAAATTGCCATAATGAATGGTCAATACAAACTTGTCGATTCGCTCATCGCAGGGATGCATAGAATACTCGATGAGAAAAAATCATTGACGCCAAAAGAGGTCGAGCTCCGTCAATTAGCATATCAATATGGAGAATCAGGAGATCGCTTAATGATGCTATATGACATATTATATAATGATGTTATGACGCGAGCGACAATGCCGTTCGGAATAATAAAAGTGGATGCGGATGCTAATGCAAATATATCCGTACTTGGCGAGCAGTCATATATGGGATCGAGAGGCTTTTTTGAAGATCTGAAGAATGCGTGGAGAGCGATGAACGCTTCGAGAGGAAACAGGATATTCAGTAATGCAATAAACTGTTATTATACTGCAGAAGGGATGTTCGGATACGGGATGACCGAAGGAAATCCCAATATGCATGCGTCTCTATCTATAGACGGCGTAAAGGATAAACGCTCATGCATCGTTAGGATTGAGCCAGTAACTTCGTCTATTGAAGATTTCACAAGAGCCATAAGCATATTCGACAGTTTCGGCATAGATGAATCAAATGAAAATCACGTTTTCGCTGTAGAAGAAAAAGGCATAGCACAATATTCGTCTATTCTAAAAGAGATTGAGATGCATGGCTCGCCGGAATTTCTTGAGGCAAAAGTGCAGAATATGCTGAGACATCTATAATCGCCGCTGCCTGAAAAAATTATAATCGAAAATAATTTATCATTCTTGAATGATTACCAATCTTTAAAACTCTAGGATATACTATTTTATACTTATGGATAGTAGCGGAAATAGGTCAAGATACGAATATTTAAATGAGCAGATGAAAGAGGTTCCACTCATAGAATTCTCGAGCGTGTGCAAGAGTTTTGCAGGGAAAAAAGTTCTTGACAATATCACTTTCAACATCTCTAAAGGTGAATTGTTCGGGCTTATAGGAACGAGCGGCGCTGGAAAGACGACACTTCTCAAGCTTCTCATCGGTTTCTACTCTCCCGACTCTGGAAAGATTCTCTACAAGGGAAAAGATATCACGAATGATGTAGATAACATCAGGAAGATTTTCGGCTTCACGACGCAGGACAACTGCTTCTATGATGAATTGAACCTTCTTGACAACATGAGGTACTTCGGCAAGATGTACGGAATGTCATCAAAATTGATCAGAGAGAAAAGTGAATACCTCTTGAAGCTTGTAGGATTATGGGATGGCAGAATGAAAAAAACATGCGATCTTTCAGGAGGAATGCAAAGGCGATTGGACCTTGCGATAAGCTTAATTCACAATCCAGAGATATTGATACTTGACGAACCGACGACGGGACTCGACCTAATCATAAGAAAGAGAATGTGGCAACTCATACAGCAGATAAACCGGATGGGAGTCACAATAATAATGTCATCTCACATGCTTGACGAGATGGAACACCTCTGCAACGACATAGCTATGATAAAGGACGGAAAGATAATCATACGAGGTTCGCCAAAACAGCTCGGAATGTTCTACTCGACGAACGAAGAGGTCCACTTGGAGACGAGCCCTGGGAGATACAAACCGTTATTATCGCAATTAAGCAATTCCGGCGTGAGAGTATACTATCCGCGAATGGAGGATAATAGGCTGATATTCTATACGCCGTCAGCATACGCCATAATAAAAATACTTTTGCCAGTTCTCGAATCTATGGAAGAAAAATTAATAGGGATAAAGATAGACAAGCCAAGTCTCGACGAGGTATTCGAGGCAGTGTCAGCATATACGCAGAAATAGAGAGGTAGATGAATAGATGAATCCATTTCAGATAATGTCGCAGCTCTTCATGGTCGTAGAGAAGAACATCAAGAGGCTCATGAGCTCGAAGGTCTCGGCATCAGTCATAATACTTGGGCCGCTCCTAATGATCGCTATAATAGGCGTTGCGTTCCAATCATCAGATTATTATGGAATAAAGGTCGGGGTGTATGCAAAGAACTACGACGATATAGCAAATAAGATAATAGACGCTATGTCGAAGAACCATTTCGAGGTTCAGAAGACAAACAGCAGTGATGAATGTATCAATAAGGCAAAAAACGCTGATGTACATCTCTGCATAATATTTCCGGAGGACTATAATACTGGAAGACTTGAATTCTATGTGGATTATTCGCGTGTAAATCTTGTTTACGTCCTTATCAGTAGGATATCTGACAGCATAACATCATTATCGTCGCAGATAAGCGTCGGGATGACACAGGATATTTTGAATTCTGTTGACACGACAGCCGAGCAACTCGGGAACAGCGAAGATATAATCAGCAACATGACTGGAAATGCTAAAATGATGGTCTCAAAGATGAATAGCATAAGGGATCAGTTGATACATACAAATATAGATACAGGCTCTGGAACGCTTACGAGTATAAACAACCAGAACAGTCAGCTCAATCAGAACATAGCCCAGGCGAAGACAGAGCTTTCGACGATGAAGACAGATGCCGTGACGGTAAGGGACAAGCTCACGCCAGCGGTAAGCAGCATAGATTTGATACTTGTCAACATGAATAAGAGTAAGGCGACGATGGGCTGTACAGACAACAATAGTGTAGATCTTACGCCATATATCACAGATAATAGTTTTGCGACAAGGCTTGCGGGGACGCCGAATCCTGCATGCGCACTGATATATACATTCAAATCAAACCTTGGGAGCCAGGAGTCAGACCTCAAAAACGGACTTGATGCATTGAACCAAATGATAAGTGATGCAGACAACATGCAGTCTCAAATAAGTTCTATGGAGACTAACGTTAGGAGCGACAGCAAGAACGCCGTGAGCAATCTAGCAAGCATTCAAGCAACGAAAGTCAATCTCACGATAGAATTGGATCAGATGTCAAAACAAGCAAATGACAGCATCAAGACGCTCGAAGCTATAAGCAGCAGCATATCATCTATGAATCAGGGATTCGACAAGATGGGAGTACTTGACGCACAGAATGTCATAAGGCCGATAAAGACGACGATAAAATCCCTTGTCGCAAAAAAACAGAACACCCTGGAC
>CAZFVG010000078.1:0-4639 GCA_964522135.1 uncultured Methanosarcinales archaeon
CTGTAACTCCGGGGTCAAGTGTTCCAGAATGCCCAGCCTTATCCAAATGCAATATATCCTTGACGAATCCAGATATCTGATGCGATGTTGGACCAGCGGGTTTATCGATATTGACCATCCCAAAATCAAGCATCTCTTCAGTCGTTCTATCCTCAGGCTTCTTGCCGAATTTTGGACTAGTCTCTGATTCTCTCTTAATAACTAAAGAACGATCCATATTTTCAAACGGTAGCTTAGACATGTTGATATTGTTCTTTATCCAAATATAAATTTATGTTTTTAACTTGACCCATTTGCCAAGATAACAGAATTCGTTGCACTCAACTTTACAAAAATTCGCGGTCTCTATAAGATGGCTTATGTTCGTTTCCATAGATGGTATCATATTGAATATAAGAACGTCGACCGTAGGGCTATGCGATATACCTATGACAATCGTGTACTCTGATGTATCGTTTATCTTATTATTCCAAGAATGGACAAAATCGTTAACTGACCTGCGCACTTCTACTGGGTTTGGCTGGAATTTTGCATCGATCATATTGCCTTTGAACCATTCAACGAACGCCTTGAAATCGTCCCCATTGCCATATTTTTTGGCTAGCCCGTCCCATTCGTCCCAGGATTTTTCAGTCCAATAATGGTCTATTCTAGAATCATATCCTGCCATCTGTATATCGACTTTCTTATCTGTCTTTCCGTTGATTTTCGAAACAGTGTAGGCGATTAATTCTCCAAGTATCTTCGTCCTTGGATATTCGCTGTGCGCTATTATCAGCCTGACTTTTTTTGGGCTCATAAGGACCTCGTCCATGACTGCCTTGCAAAGGGGAGATACCTCTGTACTTATAGCTTCTTTAGATACTCCGGTATAATTCTTGTACTTCTCGCTGAATCTCTCAGTTTTTGCGGCATGCCTGAACATATATATCGCTCCATATCTTGAGTATTCTTTAAACATTGCCTCAATTTTTTTCAATATTTCAACGATGACATACTCTTCTAATTTTGTGTAATTTTGGTAGTATCTTGCCGTGCTGATAAGGTGTGTCAGTTCGTTTATTATGTCCTGCAGGATTTTCTTTTTCTGATAATTGATGTATAAGGCATCCCTTTGTATGTAATAGAATATGTTCTCTGATATCTCAGCGGATTTTTTCTTTATGAACTCGAGTAATTCGTGGTCTGAATACTTCTTGAATGCTCTCTCACGGTATATGGCGTCGTTCAGTAATCCTATATCGAATTGCATGTCGTTCATTTTATTATTCTGACCACTCCCTTGTTAGCGTCGACTTCTAATATATCTCCATTCTTTATAAGTCTTGTCGCTATCTTTGTACCGACGATACACGGCTTATGAAACTCTCTTGATATTATAGCTGCATGTGATAGTAATCCGCCTTCATCTGTGATTATTGCGCCTGATTTTTTCATCGCTGGCAGATATTCCGGAGATGTCATTGGACATACCAATATCTCTCCTTCCTGCAATTGTGATGAGTCCTTTGCGAAAGGTATTATTCTTGCCTTTCCTTTTATAATTCCGGGATACGCTGACTGTCCATTTAATTCTCTTATGTTTTCATCTATAGCGCTTAGCTTTGTATCTATATCTCTTGCGATAATACTAGCCTCGCTTCCCGTTATCAACTTTGCTTTGCCATTTTCCATAATATACACGTATCCTTTTTTTCTCTCTTCTATATCATATGGCCTATTTTTGGAAAGTCCGGATATTATCTCTTCATATGTCAAATGTATATAATCATCCTTTTTTATTCCAAGTCTTGATGATGTCTCTTCGAAAAACTCCTGCATCTCCGAGAATATCATAAGAGACCTCTCGACGCTCCATGTCAATAAGTATCCAAACTCCTTTGAGAGTTTGATGGTCCTCATGAGTTTCTTGTCGTCTTTTATTATACGGAGCAATTTTGCCTCTATAAGATTATTATTTTTCTTGCTCTCTTCCTGAATGCTGTATTCCTCAGTGAAGTCTTTCTTGTCAGTTTCTTTTATCTTTGACAATAATTTTTCATATGAAAGTTTTTCCCTTGGTAATATAAGAAAAGTACTCATCCAACCGAAATCCTTCAGATAATTTCGCATCATAGTCTCGTTTGTGTTGCTCTTTATCAGATCATAGAATGCATCCCTCTCCTTTTGGAATTCCATTTTTTTAGTTGGGAATATAAGTATATTCACGGCGTTATTGAAATCTGTAACATCCTCGATCTTTCTCTTATAATTTTTTAAAGTGTTTTTCAGCCTATCTACAAGCATATTTTCGCCTGTAACATAATACGGGAAGAAATACCACGGGATTAATTCTCTGAACATCTCATCGAACTCTTTCCAAAGTCCTGTAAATGCAGCCCTATTCTGATTTTTGATATCTGTTTTAGACAGTCTTATATGAAATTTCTCAAGTGCCATGACTCTTTTTCTTGTCTTTTCAGCTATCATCTCAAGTCCATCTAAAGAACAGTTCTGCAAATATCCGATGATTGACTGTTTTTGATGTTTTTTGCAATATCCTTTGCTCAAACTCGTATAGATATAATCAAAAGACATGTCCTTGATGCCTAACTCCTTCGAGAAATTCATAGCCGCAGACCTACACCAATAATCAGCCATTATTATAGGATGCTCATCTCTTTGTTGGAACTCGAATTCCCATTCAGAATAATTTATCTCACTGCTTGAAGCTTTTTTGTCCGACAGTACCTTTACGACTCCGTTATTGGCGTCTAATTCAACAACATCTCCGTCTTTTAAGATTCTTGTTGCGTTCCTTGTGCCTATGATACACGGAAGGCCCAATTCTCTTGAGATTATCGCTGCATGACACGTTATACTGCCCTCGTCTGTTATTATCCCTGAAGCTTTTTTCATCAATGATACATATTCCGGGCGTGTCATATCAGCAACTATTATGTCTCCACTCTCAAACTTATGGAAGTCCTTCTCGCTAAGTATTATCTTGACTTGTCCTTTGGCGAATCCTCGGCTTCCGATGACTCCTTTGATACCGTCAGAATTATGACTTATCTCTTTCTCCATCTCCTTAAAGAACTCCTCTTTAAGGCTATCAAGACTTTCATATTCGAATTTATAGTATCCATCCTCTCCATATAGCATGAATCCTTTTACCCTCTGTTCGATTTCTGTAAAATAGTTTGGATCCTTATATCTTTCTTCAAAGTCGTAGACTGATACGTATGGCGCTACTGATATAGGTTTATTGTTTCTTGTAACGAATTCATTTATCAGTTGAGTTATTATTGTTAGTATTTTTTGCAAAGGTTCTTTTCTTACATCACGTATATAATATGCCGTTTGTATGTAGTCAAATAATCTTTGGCTTCGCGTGTCTAGAGTCTTTCTATACACATTCACTATCTTTTTGTTTGCGATAACTTTCTTTTGTATATCTTCATAGCTTTTTCTTATAGAATTCTGTCCTCCTTTCTCAATAATTTTTCTGCTCAGAATGTCATTGGCAGATGCTAGAGGTATTCCTTTGAAGTAATCTGTTCCTATCCACATAAATTTTGTTGCATCTTCTTTTTTGTACTGTGATAATATTTTGTCGAACTTCATCTCGAAGCTCTCGAATGATGTGAGTGTTGATTTGTCATAGAATTCCTCGTAATCTAGATTCAATTTCAGATAATCAAAAAATTCTTTGACAAGGTTTTTATCTAAAGCTTCACTAAATACTGTTGCAACCATTAGTTGACATAGAATACTGTATAATCTTTTTATAGTCTCTATAATTTTTTCTTCTGTAAGTTTGTGGAATCCTTTCATCTGACCATATATTTGGTCGATAATTTTCCATAATCTATGGAAATCTTCTATGTCCGAAAATTTTCCATCCATAAACTTATGAAAACCACTTCTGGTTGTCTCGAGATATCTTTGCATATCAAAAAACAATGTTCCATGAACTCCACTGCTGAAAAATACGAATGCTCCGAAGTCTATGTCGTAGTGTCTACTCATATATTTCTTGGAAGCTCCCGGAAATAATCCGCCATATAACATTATAGAGAAGTTACCTTCTTGCTTTGTTATAGGATTATGATCTATCTTGTCCAAAAATTTTTCAAGAATTTTGTTCCCTGTTTTTTCAATTATCCTTACAGTACCTTTGTCTGCATCTACTTCAACTTTCATTCCATCTTTGAGAATAGTTGTTGCATTGCCTGTCCCGACTACACATGGTTTTTTTAGTTCGCGAGCTATTATTGCTGCGTGCGACAAAATGCCACCTAGATCTGTTACAATAGCTGATGCTTTCTGCATTATAGAGATATACTCTGGAGTTGTCATGACGCAAACAAGTATATCTCCATTCTCAAACATATCATTTGCGTTGTTCATTATCCGAACTTTTCCTGTTGCTTTTCCAGAATTTCCAGACTGCCCAACAAGAGTCTTATCATTTATATCTGACGCATTATTAGATATGTTATATCTAAAATCATCGTATAATCTTCCTATTATTCTATTGTAATCGCAGAACCATATACCAAAAGTTTTGGATGTTATAGTTTCGAAATACCCTTCAAGATAATTATTCGAGAATGTAGCGTTTATGAGATGTCCTTTTTGCAATCATGAAGAGTCG
>CAZFVG010000079.1:0-4603 GCA_964522135.1 uncultured Methanosarcinales archaeon
GGTTCATGTGGATTATGGAATACAACCATCGGATCTTGGGTCCAGTCTAGCAGCGTATTATTCAACATCAATTGTGTAGTGCAGGGACAGCAGCCATGCACGCCAACACAAAATCAATCATGCACTTATTGCAGCAACAAATGTACAGATATAATCGTCTGCCCATCAGGCACATCATGGAATTATACTTCATGCCAAAAGAATTGTCCAGTACAGATGGGTACTGATGGCGGTTACGCAGGTTGTCAAGGCTCTTATGCTAATATTCCTAATTCGATAATTGATCCTTCATTCTATTGCCCCGGCGGAGGACACGTCGCATCGTGCTTCAAATGCAATTCTGGTTATACATGGTCTGGAACTTATTGCAACCTTACTCCTCCCGTGGTCTGCGGCGATGGTGTATGCAGCAGTACAGAAACGTGCAAGACTTGTTCTACTGATTGTGGCTTATGTTCTCACACCATTGTGCCTATTAAAGACTAAGAATATCTTTAGGACGTATAAGCAAGTTATACAGACATCTCGTGCCTCTCTTTCATCAACTTTAAAAATCCGTCTTGAATAATGATACTATGATAGATAAAAATCAAAAGAAAAAGGCAGGTAAAATCGACAAGGTCGATACCAAAGATTTCAGAAGCAAGATCAAGAACTTTGCTGTACTGAAGAAAGAGTATGATTTTCCAGATGAGAACCTGACACTTGGCATGATGCTTCGAAAACTCTCCGAATACCTCGAGTTCTATATGAAAATAATCCAGCAGATACTCCAGCCAGAGGAATTCAGCTCGCTCTATGAGTGCACGGCATTCGATGACAAGGAGAAATCTGAGCTATTAGATTTGTATAAGCAGATAATAATCACGCATAGAGAGATGCTCAAGGCAGAGGTACTCAATGAAGAGAAGAACTCACTCTCGACGCTGCAATTCGCTCACGAAGAGATACGGTCGCTTAAGCCAAAGATTGTAAAGATTTTGGACAAGATGAAAGAGTCTTGGAAAAAGACCTCTGAAGAGAGCCATATGCAGTATTTCGGGTAAATATTAATAATTTTTTCTGAATAACTTTTTAAACCTATATCATTAAGGTTGATTCATGAATATAATAATCTTCGGCCCTCAAGGCTCAGGAAAAGGCACGCAGGCAGATCTTCTCGCAAAAAAATTCAAATTATATCATCTGTCTATGGGAGATGAGCTGCGAAAAGAGATACAATCAAAGACGGCTCTCGGGAAAAAGATTGCAGAGACTGTTACAAGCGGAAGACTTGTGCCGGACAGCGTGACGAACGGGATTGCAAAGAATATATCTAAATCAAAAGATGCGCGCCACGGGATAATATTCGATGGATATCCTAGAAGAAAAGGGCAGTGGCTCTTCATCAAGAAGAATTTCAAGATTGACCTTGCAATAGAATTGCATATTCCTCAGCAAGAATCCATCAAAAGAATAAGCTCAAGAAGGGTCTGCCCTAAATGCGGCAAGAATTATAACACTATATGGCTCAAGCCAAAAGTTGCTGACCATTGTGATGCGGACCATTCAAGGCTTTTTCTTCGTGACGATGATAAGTCAGAAGAGATAATACGACGCCTTAAGATATACCATCGCGAGACAGAGCCACTAAGAAAAGAGTACGCGAGTTTAGGGATATTCAAAAAAATAAATGGGAGCAGACCTATAGATAAGGTCAATAACGATGTCGTAAAGATAATAAATTCTTTATAGAACGATTTTTAACGGCTTTCCTGATAAAATTTAAATACGTTCATCCTATCCTAATACTCAATCAAGTATAATCTGGGTAATACATGGAAACAAAACAATACGATGTAGGAGAGCTGAAAAAGGATATAATAACCACGGTACGGTCATACAATCCTAACGCCAACGTCCCTCTCATAGAGAAGGCAATAGATTTTGCACACTCAGCGTATAAAGGTCAGAAGAGGCTTTCAGGAGAGGATTTCTTCATTCATTATTATAACGTCGCTGTGACGCTCGCGAAATTAAAGCGAGGTTCTACGACTCTTGCGGCAGGAATACTCCAAGGGACTGTTGAAGAGGCAAACACGCGTCCAGAAGTTCTAGAGAGAGAATTTGGCGAAGAGATACTCTCACTAATACTTGCAGTCTCGAAACTCAAAAATGTTGATAAGAACTTCAGTCCAGAATCAGAGTTTGAGAGAAGGGCGGAGAATATAAGAAAGATAATGCTTGCAAGTAGTAAGGATATCAGGGTCATCATAATAAAGATAGCTGACAGGCTTGAAAGCATGCGCACGTTGAAGTATCTGCCCGATAACGTCAGAACTATAATCGCTTCAGAGGCGATGACTATCTATGCACCTATAGCGGACAAGCTCGGGATGCACAATGTAAAGGCAGAGCTCGAAGATTTAGCATTCAGGTTCCTTGAGAACGTAAGATATCTTGAGATAAAGAATGCTGTGTCGAAAAAGAAAGAGGCAAGAGAGGCGGAGATAAATAGGATAGTTGATGTCGTACAGGAGAAATTGAAGGAGCATGACATCACAGCAGAGGTCTACGGCAGGGCAAAACATTTTTATGGAATATATAAAAAACTAATCACCAAAGGCAAGCATTTTGACGAGATATACGATTTGATGGCGATAAGGATAATCACTGAAACAGTCGATGAATGTTACAAAGCCTTGGGTATAATACATAATTTATGGAAGCCGATGCCAGAGAGATTGAAAGATTATATAGCAACGCCAAAAGCAAATGGCTACGAATCCATACACACAGGAGTCTTCATAGGTCACGGAAGCGTTCTTGAGGTACAGATACGGACGAGAGATATGCATATGGCGGCAGAAGAAGGAGTGGCATCACATTGGTCGTATAAGGGTGTCGAGAAGGACAAGAAATTCGACAGACATATATCATTAATGAAACAGATACTCGACTGGCAGACATATAGCGACAACTCTGAGGATTTCATAGAATCGTTGACAATCGATCTTTTTGAAAAAGAGATATTTGCATTCACGCCGCAAGGAGATCCGATAGCTCTGCCAGAGAATGCAACACCAGTCGATTTCGCGTATGCAGTCCACACAGACATAGGAAACCATTGCAAGCAGGCAAAAGTCAATGGAGTAATAGTTCCACTCGATTACGAACTATCATCTGGAGATGTCGTCGAGATAATAACCCAGAAGAATGCCGTGCCATCAAGGGCATGGCTATCATTTGCCAAGTCTGCCCATACTCGATCGAAGATTCGAAATTCACTCAATATAGAAGTTGATATGCGTATCAAGAAACGAGAGAAAGAGGAGCCTGAAGAGGAAGAATTTTCCCAAGAGATGATTATAGAAGGCAAGAAATATGATATAAAGATACCTAAATGCTGCACTCCGAATAAGTCCGACAATATCAGAGCGTTCAAGACAAAAGATGGGAAGGTCGTAGTGCACAAGGTCGATTGCCCGAACGTATATACGTGTGATTTGACAAAAGAGATGAAACTTGATGTCACGCCCGAGACGAAATCCTATCCTTTGCGTGTTGACGTGAAGGACCGTGTAGGAGTCCTTGGTGAACTCCTGAATTTCATAGTCGCTGAAAAATGCAATATGGAATCAGTAAACACGAGGATAGGAAAGGATGGTCGAGTGCTTGTCACGATGGATATAGAGAGGACATCGACTTTAGATATAAAAGAGTTGATGGAAAAATTAAAAGGGCTTGATTACGTCATAAATGTTCTTATAGAAGATGAAAGGCACACGAACAGGTTTATAGGTCCGAGAAACGATCTGTGATTATGAAGTGAAGATTTATCTTACGCAATAAACTATTGTTGCTTCGCATTATGTCTGTATAATCACATAAAAAATCAGACAAGGAATAATCCTTTCATCACAATCGTCGCATAACTTCCTTTGGAAAGTTCGAACTCTATTATCGCGCGATCACCCAATACCTCTGATTCTACCTCTGTATTGATGAAGATTTCTCTTGATATCCCCTCAACAGTAAGTTCCGGTATTGCTTTGACGATGAAATCCCTCTCTGTAAGTCCGAATTCTTTAAGAACATCCATCGAATGATGATCAATTTTTATGTTGAATCCTGCAAGGTTGAGCGATTCTACGTCTATCTTTTCATAATCTACAATGTCTGTGTAGAATACGAGCCTGAAATTTCCCATGTTAAGGGTTTCATATTTTATGCCGTTCTTTTCTGCATTCTCTATGAGCATTCTGCATATAGCTTCATTGAATATGTATGATTGGACGGCATGAATGAACATCAAAAGGGTCTTTATTGGAGCCTTGTGCAATGCGCCTATGTAATCATTAGGCCTTGCTGCAAGATGGACCCGCGCGTCGTTCTCATAATTGCCATCTGATATCAAGAGCGATTCACAAGCGTGTTTGAAATCTTTCTTGAGGATGTTTAACCCTATATCCACGTTGTTCTTCGAGAACCTTTGTTCGTCGAAGTAGTTTGGTACGGTGAACTTTCTTGATTTGCTCTTAAAATTTTTGTATTCAGACTCTGATATTTCTCTTGCTGTTATAGTGAATCTATTTCCTTTGAGCGTGCCGAGACTTAAGGGTTC
>CAZFVG010000080.1:0-4511 GCA_964522135.1 uncultured Methanosarcinales archaeon
GATCTCACGGGCAAGACGATTGTAGTCGATGCTTTCAATCAACTATACATGTTCCTTTCATCGATAAGGCAGCCCGACGGTTCATTGCTCAAGGATTCTCATGGAAAAGTGACGAGTCACCTCAACGGTATCTTCTATAGATTCACAAAACTGATACAACATGATATCCGTTTCATATTTGTATTTGATGGAAAACCTCCAGAACTCAAGCTTAAAGAGCGACAGAGAAGGGATGCAATAAAGCATGATGCAGAATTGAAATATGAGAAGGCTGCTGAAGAGGAGAATCTTGAAGAGATGAAAAAGTATGCATCACGGACATCAAAACTTACGCCAGAAATGATACAGGATGCAAAGGATTTGATAAGTGCTCTAGGGTTCCCAGTCATCCAAGCTCCTGCAGAGGGAGAGGCTCAGGCGTCGCTTATCGTAAAGAATAAGGACGCTTATGCATCGTTAAGTCAGGATGCAGACTCGTTGTTGTTTGGCTGTCCGTTAGTCGTCAAGAACCTGACGCTTTCAGGAAGAAAAAAACTTCCCAATAAACTATCATATGACTCTATAACTCCAGAATTAATATCGTTACAGGACACATTGAGTAGCCTAAATATAGATCAGGACCAATTAATTGTTTTGGCGATGCTCACAGGTACAGATTATGACATTGGCGGGATAAAAGGTATAGGGCCGAAAACAGCATTGAAGCTTGTCAAGGAATATGGCACCGGAATGAAGAATTTCGACAGGTTATTCAAAGAAAATGGCTGGGAAGAACATTTCGATTATGACTGGAAAGATGTCTTTAATATAATAAAGAACACAGAGACGACAAATGACTACGAACTAGATTTCAGAGATATCGATGATGAAAAAGTTGTTGACGTACTATGTAAGCAGCATGATTTCAGTGAGGAAAGGATGCGAAAGGTCCTTGAGACTTTGCACAAGAAACCGCGCGCGCAGAAGGGACTTGGAGAATATTTTTGATGAACATAATTATTCATTATAATTTGATTGTTTTGGAGAAAACATGAGAGCATTAAAGGTTCCGTTGAAACAAGCAGAGAAGTGGAAGAAATACATATTAGTAAACGATATCATAGATAAAGAGCATCATTACGTCAAGGACAAGGAATTCATATATTTCCCAATAAAAAGAGAATTCACGATAATACGCTCAAAAGAATTGTCTTTCATCGATAAGGAATTCAACAAATCAGTACGGAAAGGCACGTTAAAAGAGAGCCTTGAGAAATCACTTACGTCTGAGGAGATGGCGTTTGTAAAGACCGCTCACGACATAATAGGATCGATTGCAATTCTTGAGATACCTAAAGATTTAGAGAAACGTGGAAAGGTAATCGCGGAAACATTGCTTAAGGTCAATCCTCAGATAAAAACCGTACTAAAAAAAGCAGCAACTCACGAAGGGGTATTTAGAACGCAAAAGATGGATTACCTTGCTGGCGAAAAGACAAAAGAGACCATATACCGCGAAAATAACGTCAGGCTAAAGTTCAATGTCGAAAAGGTTTATTTTTCTGTGCGATTGAGCAATGAGCGCAAGAGAATCATGCAACTTGTAAAGCCTAACGAGGAAATACTCGTGATGTTTTCCGGCTGCGCGCCATATCCGATAGTTCTCGCGAAAAATACCGCAGCAAAGCGCATACTTGGAATAGAGATAAATCCAGATGGCCATGCGTACGGCCTTGAAAATATAAAATTGAATAAAATCAAGAACGTCGATCTGATATGCGACGATGTCCACAGGATTCTTCCGCAACTAAGGAAGGAAAGCCCAAATCTTGTTTTCGACAGAATATTGATGCCACTTCCGAAGACGGCAAATGAATTCCTTGATGATGCGCTGCTCGTGTCAAAGAAGGGAACTATAATTCATTTTTATGATTTCTTGAAAATTGGAAAATTCAACGAAGCGATAGAAAAGATAGACGAGGCATGTAAGAAGCAAAGGTTGAGATACAAGATTCTAGAGACTGTCAAATGCGGGCAGCATGCGCCATACGTATATAGGATATGCGTAGATTTTAAGATATTATAATTATCCTTAATGATTATTTAGAAGTACTTATCCAAAAATGTTCCTATAACTATGTTTATTTCCTTTATCACTTCTCTATGGAGCCGGTAATCATGCTCAGACTTTACTTCATATATCTCTTTCGGTCCGGAAGATTCGTCATACATCTTCTTTATGTCCTCTGAATCATTCATTATGTCAAGCGACCCATAAAAGAATAGTTTAGGTTTTTTGCATCTCTTTAATTCTTCGAGTGCTTCATAACTTTCTCCATCCTTAAAATAACTCATCGGTAATTTGAAGTGCTTCTTTTTTTTACTTTTTATATCTCCCGGTGGCAAATCCCTGAACTCATCTACCCATCCCCTTTTCTTGCTTTCCGCGTCTGGTGCACTCGGAGCTCCATAATACGACATGATTGCTATTAAGCCTATAACATTAGGGTCATCAATACCCTCAAGCATTGCGACTGTCCCTCCTCTGCTATGCCCTATTAACAATGTCGGCTTATCTCCAAAATGATGGATAAGTTCTGATATTGCTTTGATATAATTAGTTGTGGTGTATATCGTTATATCGCCCGGGCTTTCCCATACGCCCGGAGGATCGAAAGAAATGGCAAGAAACCCTCTGCTAGCCAGATAATCAACATGGCTGATATTATTTATGTAATCTTTGCTATCGACTCGACCAGGGATTACAATCGCAAGTCTTTTTGCATCAGAATTTCCATTTATATAAACCGCAAGTTCAAAACTTTTGGTTTTTATTGTCTTGCCCATTCGCATCTCTCATAAAAAATGTCATAATTTTTATTTATAGATTTTAAGTGTGCGCTCGGCAGTTACTTCCGTTAATCACGGCTTTCGCTCATCGGGTGTTCACAACCTCATCGCGCACTCTGATGATAATCGTCGTTTGTTTATAAATTTTTAAGAACCTATCTCACCTAATACCCTTCCGGAGGCTTTGTTTTTGGTCCAAGCAAATTCATGTCAAGTTCCATTATCTGCCGTAGTATGGTCTCTAGATATTTTATGTCAAGACCTTTTTTTGACAATATATTTTGCGTGTATGCATCAGTTTTATTAAAATCATTCTTGAATTTTACATTAATATCTTTCCACGAAATTCCCTTCAACGCTTCTGCATACCTAGAATCATAAGTCAATTTTCCGGTTTTCATCAGGAAAGCTATCGACGGATATCCCAGATATCCCTTCCAGTATGAAGTATTATCGTTTGACATTATTGCGTTCTTTACTTCATTATAAGTTATACTATAGAATTTTCCTTTGCTTGAAGAATAAACTTTTGCAGAATTGCCATCAATCTCTATCCGCTCATCAGCGATACAGCCTAAGGCTTCATAAATCTGTTTGATTGGCGGTATTATCCACTTCATCTTATCCAAACATATTCACATATTCTTTGCCGTACTGGTCTTCATCCTTTCTGATCTTTATTATAGCTTTTAGGAAATCGTCCTCTGTGACAATTTGCCTGCTCTCTCTTATTGCAAAGTACCCTGCCTCTGTTGTCACAGCCCGTATCTCTGCGCCCGATAACTCTAAGGATAAATCATATAATTTTTCCATGTTCATTTTCTTATCAGTAGGCATGGCCTTCATGTGTATCTTGTATATTTGTTTTATCCCATCTCTATCAGGATTTGGAACTTCTATCATCCTATCCAGTCTTCCAGGTCTTAAGATTGCCGGATCAAGGATGTCTTTTCTGTTCGTGCATCCAATTATCTTTACGTTATCTAATGATTTGAATCCATCTAACTCTGCAAGAAGCTGCATGAATGTCCTTTGGACCTCTCTCTCGCCACTCGTACCTAGTTCTATCCTCTTTGCACATAGTGCGTCTAATTCATCGATGAAGACTATTGTTGGCGCCTTCGCCTTTGCAAGCTGGAATATCTCCTTGATGAGTTTTGCTCCGTCTCCGATAAACTTCTGAACTATCTCTGCGCCGACTATCTCTATGAAAGTCGCATCAGTGCTGTTTGCTATGGCTTTTGCAAGAAGTGTCTTTCCAGTTCCTGGAGGACCATATAGTAAAATCCCTTTTGGCGGACTTATTCCTATCTTTTTGAACAGTTCTGGTTTCTTGAGTGGAAGTTCTACTACCTCTTTTATGTCTTCTATTTGTTCTTTTAACCCGCCTATCTCCTGCCATGTTGTCTTAGGCTTCTCTATTATCACGAACCTTTCGACATCAAAATTTTTTGATACGTTTATCTTCTCTATGATATTAAGGTTCTTTTGCTCTACAAGAACGCTGTCTCCAGGCACTATATTCTTTGCGCCACCAGAAATAGTCACATAGAATTTATTTCCATTAGGTATCTTTATGAGTGCCCGATCACTGTTTATTACGTCTGTGACATCAGCGACCATAAGCGATGGTGCCCTGAGTTTTTCCACTTCTTCCCGAAGGTTGTTCAATGCCTCTTTAA